>JASHTQ010000230.1 GCA_030040475.1 Streptosporangiaceae bacterium | reverse complement strand
ACTTCCGTCACCTCCGCCGCCCCGGTCACCCCGTCGCCGAGGTAGGCGGCGATCACCCGCGGGTCCTGCCTGACCACCTCGGGCGCGCCCTCGGCGATCACCCGGCCGAACTCCAGCACCACCACGCGGTCGCAGATGCCGAGCACCAGCCGCATGTCGTGCTCGATCAGCAGCATCGACTGGCCCTGGTCGGCCAGCGCGCGAAGCCGGGCGCCGAGCTCCTCGCTCTCCCGCGTGTCCAGGCCGGCGGCCGGCTCGTCCAGGCACAGCAGCCGCGGCCTGGCGGCAAGCGCGCGGGCGACGCCGACCAGCTTGCGCTGGCCCATGGACAGCTGGGCGGGCATGGCGCGGGCGGCCCAGTCCATGCCGACGAGGGCGAGGGTCCGCTCCGCCGAGCCGTCCCGTGCGGCCACCGTCAGGTTCTCCTGCACCTCGAGGTCGTCGAAGAGCTCCGTGCTCTGCCAGGTCCTGGCCAGCCCGCGACGGGCGCGCTCGTGCGGCCGCAGCCCGCCGATGTCCGCGCCCGCCAGCTCCACCCGCCCGGTGGAGCGCACGAAGCCGGTGACGGCGTCCACCAGCGTCGTCTTGCCCGCGCCGTTCGGCCCGATCAGGCCGACGAGCTCGCCCTCGCCGACCTGGAGGGTGACGTCGCTGACCGCGTGCACCCCGCCGAACGCGACCGACAGCCCGGTCACCCGCAGCACCGCAGGACCGGAACCGGCGGTGCGCGGCGAGCGCGCCGCGTGCGCCGCGCGCGCCGTCGCGACAGCGGAGACGGCCCTGGGCGCCTGCAGCACCGGCCGGCGGTGCGTGCGCCGGTAGATGTCGCCCGCCACCCCGTCCGGGTTGCGCAGCAGGGTGAAGATCAGCAGCACGCCGCCGACCAGCAGGAACCAGTTCCCGTTCAGCCCGAACCAGTCGTCGAGCGCGTACGGGATCAGCGCCTGCGCGGACAGCAGGCCGGCCAGCACCGCGCCGGAGATCAGCGAGATGCCGCCCGCGTAGGCGAACGCGATCAGGCTCAGCGCGGTCACCGCGTCGAAGGAGTCGGCGCTGACCGACAGGAAGTTGTACGCGTACAGCACGCCCGCGACCCCGGCGATGACCGCCGCGATGCTGAACGCGGCCAGCTTCACCGTCCGCGGGTTGACCGCGGCCGCGGCGGCGGCGCGCTCGTTGGAGCGGACCGCGAGCATCCGCTGGCCGAGCCTGCCGCGCCGGACGTAGCCGACCCCCACGCACAGCAGCACGCAGCAGATCAGCGCGACCCAGCCGAAGACCGGGCTGGGCAGGTCGCCGTCCAGGCCGCGGAACGGCGCGTCCGGGCCGAGGTCAAGGCCGAACCACTTCGGCTCTGGCACGGGAGCGCCCGCAAGCCCGCCGCCCCAGGTGCTGTTGGTGAAGCCGAAGTTCTGGATCGCGACGGCGCCGGCGAGCGTGACGACGGCCAGGCTGATGCCGCGCACCCGCACCGCGGAGACCGCGGTGAGCACGCCGATCACCAGCGCGACGGCGATGCCGGCCAGCGCGGCGACGGGGAACGTGACGCCGAAGTTGGACGCCATGTGCGAGACCGTGAAGCCGGCCGCCCCGGCCAGGCTCAGCTGCATCACCGAGATCTGCCCGACGAAGCCGGTGATGACCACGAGCGAGAGCGCCATCATCGTGCCGATCAGCGTGTTGATCAGCGCCTCGCGGAAGCCGAACGGCAGCACGACGAGCGCGACCGCGGCCACCGCCGTGCAGATCACCGCCGTCCGGCCCAGGTGCTGCGGCCGCGGCACCTCGGGCAGCCGCCGCTCGATGAGCTCGCCGCGGCCGGGAATCCGCGCGCCGCGCCAGAACAGCACGGCCACGATGATTCCGAAGGCGAGCAGGTCGGTGACGCCGGGCAGCGACACGCCGCCGGACTGCGGGAACCAGGTCTGCGCCGAGGCGTACTCGAGCAGCGAGTACAGGATGCCGATCCCGATGCTGGCCGCGCACGCGATGCCGAACGAGGTGAAGGAGGCCAGCAGCGCCGCCGCGAGCGCCGGGATGATCTGCAGCGGCAGCGTCTCGGGATCGAGCTGGGTGATCGACGCGGCCAGGATGCCGAGCGCGCCGGCCAGCACCGCGGCCACGACCGTGTTGATCAGCGAGATCGTGTTCGGCGACAGGCCGCCGAGCATGGCAGCGACCTCGTTCTCCGCGGCCGCCCTGGTGGCCAGCCCGAACCGGGTCCACTTGTAGACCGCGGCGAGCACGGCCGCCGCGGCGATCACCAGGCCGGTGAGGATGAACCGGTCGACGGGGACCACCGTGCCGAACAGGTGGACGGTGTTCTGCGGCAGGATGCCGGGCTCGGGCTGCTCCGTGATGCCGAAGGCGAGCAGCATCGCCGCCTGCGCGACGAGCAGCACGCCGAGCGAGGCGACCAGCTTGGCCAGCGGCGAGGTGTTGCGCATCGGCCGGTACACGACGAACTCGACGGCCGCGCCCACGACGGCCACGAACAGCAGGCTGAGCAGCAAGCACGCCCAGGTCGGCAGCGTCGTGATCGTGCCGGTGTTGAGCGACCAGTAGGCGTAGCCGCCGAGCATCGCCATGCCGCCGGTAGCGAGGTTGATCACCCCCGCGCCGCGGTAGCTGAGCACCACCCCGAGCGCGATTCCGGCGATCAGCGCGCCGGAACCGAGCCCGAGGAGGATAAAGAGCAGTATCTCTTGCATCTAGGAGGACGGCGTATTACGACGGCGGCGTCAGCCAGCCCGCCGCCTTCACCCATTTGTTCTTCCCCTCGTACACGAAGAACT
>JASHTQ010000019.1 GCA_030040475.1 Streptosporangiaceae bacterium | reverse complement strand
GACTTCGGCGCGGTGTGGATCAACACCCACATCCCGATCGTCGCCGAGATGCCGCACGGCGGCTTCAAGCACTCCGGCTACGGCAAGGACCTGTCCATGTACGGCTTCGAGGACTACACCCGCATCAAGCACGTCATGAGCTACATCGGCGAATAATTTTTCCGAACGATCGGTGGTGCGCGCCCTGGGCACGCCCCTTCGCAGGTAGTGGGTGTGGCACCGCCTACCGAGATCGGTAGTGGGTGTGGCACCGCATACCTCCGGCTGGTGGGCGGTGAAGTCACTTGCGTATCACTGGCCAGATGCGTCCCGCCAGCCGGGCCCGTAGCGCTTATCGAGGTGCTCGCCGGTCGCTTAGGCTCGGGGGGTGAGCGTGCACGAGCTTTCGCGGGCGGACGCGCGGCGGATTGCGGTGCGGGCGCAGGTGCTCGATGAGGCGCGGGCGGGCGGGCTGCTCGACGTGGTCCGGCGGCTGACGCTGCTGCAGCTGGACCCGGTCTCGGCGATCGCGCCCAGTGCCGACCTGGTGGCGTGGAGCCGGCTCGGGTCGGCGTACTCGCCGGCCGAGCTGGACGCGGCGCTTGAGGACAGGACGCTGCTCGAGCTGCGGGCGATGATCAGGCCCGCGGAGGACCTCGCGCTGTACCGCGCGGACATGGCGCGGTGGGATCTGGCCGAGCACGGGGAGCTGCCCGGCTGGCGGGCGTCGCTGCGGGACTGGGTGCGCGCCAACGACGCGTGCCGCAGGGACATCCTGGACCGGCTCGGCTCGTCCGGGCCGCTGCCGTCGCGCGACCTTCCCGACACCTGCCAGCTGCCGTGGCAGTCGACCGGCTGGACCAACAACCGCAACGTCATCAAGCTGCTTGAGTTCATGGTGCTGCGCGGCGAGGTCGGCGTCGCCGGGCGCAACGGCGGCGGTGACAGGCTGTGGGACCTGGCCGAGCGGATCTACCCCGACGACCCGGTGATCCCGGCGGACGAGGCGCTGCGCACCAGGAACGAGCGCCGGCTTGCCGCCCTGGGGATCGCCCGCGCGCGGGGACCCGAGTGCCCGGTCGAGCCCGCGGACGTCGCGGAAGCGGGCGAGCCTGCCGTCGTGGAGGGGGTCAAGGGCGCCTGGCGGGTAGACCCGGCCCAGCTGGGCCAGCCGTTCTCCGGGCGCGCGGCGCTGCTGTCCCCGTTCGACCGGCTGATCCACGACCGCAAGCGCACCATCGAGCTGTTCGGGTTCGACTACCAGCTCGAGATGTACAAGCCCGCCGCGAGCCGGCGGTGGGGCTACTACGCCCTGCCGATCCTGTACGGCGACCGGCTGGTGGGCAAGCTCGACGCCGCCGCGGATCGCGACGCCGGGGTGCTGCGGGTACACGCGATCCACCGGGACGTCGACTTCCCCCCGGCCATGAGCGCGGCGGTCGACGACGAGATCAAGGACCTGGCGCGCTGGCTGGAGCTGGAGCCCGCGCTGCCCGGCTGAGGCCTCAGGCCTTGTCCGGGCGCCGCCAGATGTCGCGCTCGTGCATGAGCTCGATCTGGCGGTCGATGACCTCGCGGCGGTACTCCGCGTGGGTGTACGGGGCGCGGTCCAGGTAGAGGTTCTTGGGGTAGACCGGCTTTTCGTAGATGATCTGGTACTGCTCGGTGGTCAGGTCCTTCACCCAGTTGTCCCATTGCGCGCTGGCCCGGAACTTGCGCAGCGCCTCGACGTCGATCGTGCCCGCCACCCACGAGGAGCCGGCGCTGTAGTCGTGCCGCCCCACGACCTGGCCGCGGTAGTCGACCACCATCGAGCCGCCGCCGAAGGTGTCGATCGGCACGGCGGAGTCGGTGTGCAGGTAGTAGGTGCCGACGTTGCACGCGATCAGGAAGAAGTTGTTGTCCAGCGCGCGGGCGCGGTTCTGGATCTCGAACAGGCCGTTGCCGACGTGCGGGTGCGGGTACGGGCCGCGGTACACCACCTCGGCGCCGTTCATGGCGAGGCCGCGGGCGTTCTCCGGGTACGAGCCCTCGTTGGCCATCAAGAACCCGAGCCGGCCGATCTCGGTGTCGGCCACCGGGTAGAACGCGTCCAGGTTCCGGCCGTACAGCTCGACCCACTTGTCCCAGACGTTGTGCGGCGTCACCGAATGCTCGACCGGCAGCAGCGGCACGACCTTGTGGTGCCGCAGGATGATCTCGCCATCGGGAGACAGGACGAAGCCGACGTTGAAGAACCGCCCGGGGAATTCCGGGTGGCGGGCCTTCGCCTGGCCCATCACGTACGCGTTCCACTGCCGTGCCAGCGCGCCGAGCGCGTCGGTCTCCGGGCCGGGGACGTCGATCGCGCACTCCCGCGCGAAGGTCTCGTGGTCCAGGTCGAGCACCTCGTCGTTGAAGCCCTGCAGGGCGCCCTCGGGTATCGCGATGAGGCGCACCGGCAGGTCCAGGCTGGACAGCCAGGACGCCGCCTTGATCAGGTGCGAGATGTGCTCGATGTTCACAGCGATCTCGTCGCGGTGGCGGATGCCCCGCATGGTGGGTACCAGGCCCACGGCTTGATAAGGCTCGACCATGGCCCGTCCCTTCGGCTTGCCGTCCCCCTTGTTCTACCCGACCGCCGGGTCCGGTGTCTGCAGGCCGAGCAGGCCGGCGGCGTTGCCGCTCAGGATCGCGCCGAGGTCGGCGGCGGGCAGGCCCGCTGCCGCGGCGCGCGCCACCGGGTCGGCCACGCCCATGTCGAACGGGTAGTCGGTGCCGAGCACCACCTTGTCCGCGCCGACCGCCGCCACGAGGTGGCGGAGCGCGCCGGGAGAGTAGACGAGCGCGTCGTAGAAGATGCCGCGCAGGTACTCGCTCGGGCGGCGGGCACAGCCGCGGGCGTCGGGGCGGTTGTCCCAGGCGTGGTCGGAACGGCCGATGTAGGTCGGCAGGAAGCCGCCGCCGTGCGCGGCGAGGAGCTTGAGGCCGGGATGGCGGTCCAGGGTGCCGTCGAAGATCAGGTGGGACAGCGCCAGGGCGGTCTCGGCCGGCTGGCCGAAGGTGTTGCCGAGGTAGTTGGTGCTCAGCCGCGACCCCAGCGAGCAGCCCCAGGGGTGGACGAAGATCACCGCGCCCAGGTCGGCGGCCGCCTCCCACACCGGGTCGAAGGCCCGGTCGGCCAGCTCGCGGCCGTCCACGTTCGTGGCGACGCTGACGCCCTTAAGGCCGAGCTCGCGCCTGGCGCGCTCGAGCACGCGGACCGCGAGGTCGGGGTGCTGCAGCGGGATCGTGCCCAGGCCGGCCAGCCTGCCCTCGCCTTCCGCGCAGTGCGCGGCGACGGCCTCGTTGGTCACCGCGGCGAGCCTGGCCGCCAGGCCCGGCTCGGCCCAGTAGCGGTGCATCGGCATCGGTCCCACCAGCTGGATGTCCACGCCCATCGCGGTCAGGTCGGCGAGGCGGCGGCCGGCATCGGTGAGCTGCGGCCAGACCCGCTTGATCTGGGCCTGGTTGACCGCCGCGCTCGCGGCGCTGAAGGAGGCGCGCTCGGCGGCCGTGTCCGCCGCCTCGGCGGGATGGTCCGCGACCAGCGCGCCGACGGCGGGGACGAGCAGGTGGCCGTGCGCGTCGATCACGGGGCCTGGCTGTGGCGCGGTCACCGGTCATGCCTCCGCGGCGGCGAGGAAGTCCAGGGTGGTGCTCATGGCGCGGGCCACGTCCGCGTCGGTGTGCGGCTCGGCGCCCATCTCGTAGCGGACCAGCTGCATCGAGTTGCGCACGACGATCTCCACCCGGGGCATCCGGCGCGTCATGAAGGCGGACAGCGCCTCCGCGATCGGCAGGCCGCCGGTGACGAGCTCGGCGAGCACCACGGAGTCCTCGGCGCACATCGCGGCGCCCTGGGCGATCAGCGGGGGGCAGGCGTGGGCGGCGTCGCCGATCACGATCGCGCGGCCGCGGTACCAGGGGGCCTGCAGGAGCAGCCACTCGATCCGGGTGTGCGAGACGCTGGAGTGCGGCCCGAGGGTCTCGCGTATCTTGCCCCAGGTGCCGCCGTAGCCTTCGGATCGCTCGTACATCAGCTCCCAGTCCGGACGGCTGCCGAAGTCGCGGCGGGTGCCGTCCACGTCGAGCAGGTAGGCGTAGCATCGATCGGCCGAGATCGGGGTGTATCCGGCCTTGTATCTCGGCCCGTCGTAGTACAGCTCGGCACAGTCGAGCTCGGCGGGACGGTCGGCGACGACCCGCCAGATGGACATGCCCGTCGGCTGCGGAACGGTGCCGAAGCCGAGCATCGCGCGGACCGCCGACCTGATCCCGTCCGCCCCGACGATCAGGTCGTAGCCGCCGGTGCTGCCGTCGCTGAACTCGGCGCAGGCGCGCTGGTCATCCTGGGTGATCGAACGCACCGTCCGCCCGAGCCTGACGTTGACGCCCGCGGCGTAGACCCGGTCGCAGAGCACGTCCTGGATGTCGGACCGCAGCGCCCCCATGGTGGCGGGCAGGGCCTCGCCGCCGGTACGCGGTGTCGGCAGCTCGGCGATGAGCGTCCCGTCGGCCCGCCGCATCCGCAGCGTCTCGAACGGCACGCCGCGCGCCAGCAGCGCGTCGAGCACGCCGACCTTGGCGAGCGCGGCGAGGGCGTTGCCCTGCACGGTGATGCCGTGGCCCACGCCGCGCCAGTCCTCGCGGATCTCCGCGAGATCGACGCGGACCCCGCGCCGGGCCAGGGCGAGTGACAGCACGCTGCCGGTGATCCCGCCCCCGATGACCAGGACCGACGACACGCTCACGATGACTCCTTCGGCTCAGGCCGGCGCGATCATGCCGGCTGACAGGTCGATGTCGGCACCGCACAGGCCGGGCATCCGCAGCATCGCGAGCACGGCGGCGGCCACCTCGTCCTCCTCGACCAGGCGGCGCAGCGCGGCGCGTGACACGAATGCCTCTTCTGCCTGCTCATAGGTCACCCCGGTCGCGGCGGCCTCGGCGCGGAAGTTCCGCGTCATCCGCTCGCCCCGGCACGGGCCAGGGGACAGGGAGTTGACGTTCACCCCGCGGGGCCCGGCCTCGAACGCGAGGGTCCGGGTCAGGCCGAGCAGCGCCATCTTGGACGCCGCGTAGACGGTCCGCCTGGCCAGCGGGCGCTTGCCGGTGACCGAGGCGATGTTGACCACGTCGCCGTTCCCGCGCCGGTACATGGCGGGCAGGAACGCCCGGCACATCAGGAAGACCGACCGGACGTTGGCGGCGAAGACGTCGTCCCATTCGGCGGGATCGAGGTCGGTGATCGCCTTGACCGGGCCGCCGACGCCGGCGTTGTTGACCAGGATGTCGATGTCCTCGCCGGCCAGCGCCGCCCGCAGGTGTTCCACCGCCGCGGGCGCAGCGACGTCGCAGGCAGCCACCACGGCTCGTTCGGAATAATCGATACGGTCTGCAGTGTCGCGGAGGGTCGCCTCGGTCCTGCCGACCAGCACTACGCGGGCGCCGGCCGCGGCCAGCGCGATCGCGATGGCGCGGCCGAGGCCGTTGCCAGCGCCGGTGACCAGCGCGGTACGGCCGGCCAGCTCGTGGGTCACCGGTTGTCCAGCGCCTCGGCGAGCCAGCGGGGCCGCGGGCCGTCGACCTTGGCCGCGCGGATGTCGCCGGAGCGCGCGTGGCCCTCGAAGAGCTCGACGCGGGACGCGCGGCCGCAGACCTCGCCGAGCATCGCGCTCGAGGAGGGTTCGCGGACCTCCTGGTAGGTGACGGTCTTGAGGTACTTGCCGACCCACAGGCCGCCGGTGTACCTGGCCGCGCCGCGGGTGGGCAGCACGTGGTTGGTGCCGATCACCTTGTCGCCGTAGGAGACACAGGTGCCCTCGCCGAGGAACAGCGCGCCGTAATTGCGCATCTTCTCCAGCGCGTCGCGCGGGGTCGCGGTCAGCACCTCGACGTGCTCGGCGGCGAACGAGTCGGCGACGGCGAACGCCTCGTCGATGCCGTCGGTGACGATGACCTGGCCGTGGTCGCGCCAGGCGGGACCGGCGAAGTCGTTCGTCGGCATGGCGGGAAGGATCTTCCCGATGTAGTCAAGGACGGTCCGGGCAAGCGCGGCGGACGTGGTGACGAGGATCGCGGGGGAGTCGGGGCCGTGCTCGGCCTGCGAGAGCAGGTCGACCGCGACGACCTCCGGGTCGGCGGCCTCGTCGGCGATCACCAGGATCTCCGTCGGCCCGGCGAACAGGTCGATGCCGACCTCGCCGAACAGCTGCCGCTTGGCCTCGGCGACGTAGGCGTTGCCGGGCCCCGCGAGCAGGTCCACCTTGCCGATCGCCTGCGTGCCGAGCGCGAGCGCGGTGACCGCCTGGACGCCGCCGAGCAGGTAGATCTCGTCGGCGCCGGCCAGGTGCATGGCCGCCACGGTGGCGGCGGGGATCTGGCCCCTGATCGGCGGTGTACAGGCGGCGACCCTGTCCACCCCGGCGACCTTGG
>JASHTQ010000229.1 GCA_030040475.1 Streptosporangiaceae bacterium | reverse complement strand
GGCCGCGGGACAATGGTGATCCTGTTGTTAAAGAGGCCTACGTGGTCTGGGAGATCGATTGACGAGGGGTCCGGCGGCAACCGATGCGGACACGGCCGGGTGATTGACGAGAGGGCTGGACGGGATAGCGCTCTGCGGGGTCATCACTCGATCGGCTCTGGCATTATCGATTGCGTGAGCGCTGACCTTGAACGCTTGGCACGGACGGCCTATGAGGCTCATCGCGGGGCTCATCCCGGGTATCGGCCCGCGTGGGAGGATGCCACCGAGGAGGAGCAGCAGGCCTGGAGGGCCGCGGTAACGGCGGTTAGCGGGGCGGGGGACGTCACGCTTGCCGACGGGGCGCCTGCCCAGTCGCTCGTCGTCAAGGCCGGCGGCGAGATCCGCGCCTTCCATACCGAGTTCACCGCGGGCCGACAGGGCACGCTGACCGTCAACGACGAGCACGCCTCCGGCCACCACGCCGTCTTCCAGTTCGCCCACGGTCTGTGGTGGGTCGAAGACCTCGGCTCGACCAACGGCACCTGGCTCAACAACCGCCGCATCTACAACGCGCAGCGGCTGAAGAAGGGCGACAAGGTCAGGATCGGCCGCACCGTGGTGACCATCGTCTCGGCCTGAGCAGGGTCGTCAGCCGTAGAACAAGGGTTCCATGACGGTTCGGGCGCGGCGGGCGGCCCGGCGATAGGACTGTTCCAGGGCCTGGGCGGCGTCGCCCGGGGGGTAGCCGAGGAGCCGGGCGACCGCGGTCAGCTCGGTGTGGCGGGTGGGGAGGGTGTCGGAGGGGCGGCCGCCGACCAGGACGATGGCGTTGCGGATGCGGGCGGCGAGCTCCCAGGAGGCGGTCAGCGCGGCGGCGTCTTCGGCGGCGAGCAGGCCGGCCTCGACGGCAGCGGCCATTGCCTCAAGGGTGCGGGTGGTGCGCAGGGCGGGTATCGCGCTCGCGTGCTGGAGCTGGAGGAGCTGGATCGTCCACTCGACGTCGGACAGGCCGCCGGGGCCTAGCTTGAGGTGCAGCACGCGGTCGGCGCCGCGCGGGATGCGTTCGGCCTCGACTCGCGCCTTGATGCGGCGGATCTCGCGGATGGCCGCCGGGCCGATGCCGTCCTTCGGATAGCGGAACTCGGCGATCATGGCGACGAACTCCTCGCCCAAGCCCTCGTCGCCGGCCGCGAACTCGGCGCGGAGCAGGGCCTGGGCCTCCCATGGGGCGGACCAGCGCCGGTAGTAGGCGCGGTAGGCGGCAAGCGTGCGGACCAGCGGACCCTGGCGGCCCTCCGGACGCAGGTCGGCGTCGACGACCAGGGCGGGATCGGGGACCGGGAGGGTGAGCAGGCGGCGGAGTTCGGCGGCCACGGCGTGAGCGGCGTCGGAGGCCAGCCTCTCCTCATGACCGGGCAGTGGGTCGTGCACGAACAGCACATCCGCGTCGCTGCCGTAGCCGCACTCATGACCGCCGAAGCGGCCCATCGCGATCAGCGCGAACCTGGTCGGCAGCGGGGCGCGCAGCTCGGCCTCTACCTTGCGTTCGGCCGCCGCGAGAGCCGCCTCGACCGAGGCGCGGGTGACGCCGGTCAGCGCTTCCCCCGTCACGGCCAGGTCCCAGGGGGGAACGGGGGGGCGGGGAGCCCTCCCGTGCGTGGGGGGGTCTGGGGGGGGCGTCCCCCCCAGATAACACAGCACGTCGGCGGCCGACGTCCGCAGCAGCTCGCGGCGGCGAACCGAGCGGACCGCGGTGACGGCCGCCTCGGCGTCGTCGCCGTAGCGCTGCGCGGCGGCGAGCATCTCCGTGCGCAGCGCGTCCAGGCTTCTGGGCGCGAGCTCGGCGTCGTCGCCGAACATGGCGACCGCCTCGGGGGCGCGCAGCAGCAGGCCGGCGGCGTAGCGGCTGGATGCGAGCACGTGGGCGATCCGCTCGGCCGCCTTGGTCTCGTCCCGCAGCAGCCTCAGGTACCAAGGGGAATCCCCCAGCGCCTCGCTGACCTGCCGGAACGCCAACAGGCCCGCGTCGGGTTCCGCGGCGTCGGCGAACCAGCCGAGCAACACCGGCAGCAGCGTGCGCTGGATCGCCGCGCGGCGGGAGACCCCCGAGGTCAGCGCGTCGATGTGGCGCAGCGCGCCGGCCGGGTCAAGGTAGCCGAGCGCCTCGAGCCGGGCGCGGGCCTCGGCCTGGGTCAGCCGGACCGCGTCCGAAGGAAGCCGTGCCACCGCGTCGAGCAGCGGCCGGTAGAACAGCTTCTCGTGCAGCCTGCGGACCTGCATCGCGTGCCGGCGCCACAGCGCATCGAACTCGGCTGCCGGGTCGGGCCGATTCGTCGGGGCCGGGGAGGTGAACCACGGCTCGTTCGGCAGAAAATTGATTCTCATCGCCCTGCCCAGCCTGCGAAGTACGGCGGGATCCTCGGGCAGGGTGTGAGTGCGGCTGAGCCTGTGCAGCTGCAGCAGGTGCTCGGTGCGGCGCAGGAACCGGTAGGCGGCGGCGAGTTCCTCGGCGTCCGCGCGGCCGACGTAGCCGCCGGCGGCGAGCGCGGCGAGCGCGGGCAGGGTCGCGGGCACGCGCAGCGACTCGTCGGTGCGGCCGTGCACGAGCTGGAGCAGCTGGACGGCGAACTCGATGTCCCGCAGGCCGCCGGGGCCGAGCTTGAGCTCGCGGCCGGCTTGCCTGGCGGGCAGCGACTGCTCCACCCGGCGCCGCATCGCCTGGACGTCCTCGACGAAGTGATCGCGGCGGGACGCCTGCCAGACCAGCGGGCCGAGCGCGTCGGTGTACGCCCGGCCGAGTGCCAGGTTGCCTGCCACCGGCCGCGCCTTCAGCAGCGCCTGGAACTCCCAGGTCTTGGCCCAGCGCTCGTAGTACGCGCGGTGGCTGGCCAGGGTGCGGACCAGCGGGCCGTTGCGGCCCTCGGGCCGGAGGTTCGGGTCGACGGGAAAGATGCTGCCTTCCGGGGTGGACCGCGCGCACACGCCGATCATCCCGGCGGCCAGCCTGCTCGCGGCGGCCAGCGCGGCGTTCTCGTCGGCGGGCTCGGCGCCGTGTTCGGCGCCAGGGTTGGCGCCAGGGTTGGCGCCAGGGTTGGCGCCAGGGTTGGCGACTGCCTCGGCCACGAAGATTACGTCGACGTCGCTGGCGTAGTTCAGCTCACGGCCGCCGCACTTGCCCATGGCCACCACGGCGAGCCGGCACGGCGCGGACGCGGGCAGCTCGGCCCTGGCCACCGCGAGCGCGGCCTCGAGCACCGCGGCCGCGATGTCGGCCAGTTCCTCGGCCGTCTCGTCGAGGGTAGCGGCGCCGGTCAGGTCGCGGGCGGCCAGGTGCAGCAGCCTTCGCCGGTAGGCGGCGGCCAGCGCGGCCACCGGCTCGCCGCCGACCGCCGACCCTGGATCAGCTACCGGCTCGGCGGCAGCGTGTTCGGCGGCAGCGGGTTCGGCGCCGATCGCGAGCAGCATCTCCTCGCGGAGGTCGGCGGGATCCGGTCGGGCGACGCTGCCGCGCAACACGTTGCAGTCTTCCGGATGCCGGGTCAGGTGGTCGGCCAGGCCGGCGCTGACGCCGAGTACGGCGGTCAGCCGGTCGCGGAAGTCAGGCTCGTCGCGCAGCGCGGCGCGCAGGGAGTCCGGGTCGGCCGCGGCGCCGAATACCCGGGCCAGGCCGGTGAGCGCGAGGTCGGGATCGGCCGCCGCGCCCAGCGCGGCCACGATCGGGTCGGTTTTCAGCTCGCCGGGAGCGACGTGGATGTCGCCGAGCAGCAGGCGCTCGGCCCGCGCGGCGTCCGCGAAGCCCGCCCGGGCCAGCCACCCCGCCAGCGTGGTCCGCGAACCGCTCACACCGGAAAACACTAATTGATCGGCGTCCCCGCCGCCTCGCCAGGTGAGACGCCGCACCGCTGGTCCCCGTGCCCGGCGGAAGCGGGCCGCCCGCGAACCGAGCTTCAGGGCGCCCGGGCGGTAGGATTCCACCGCCACGCGCGGACATCCGGGAGCCGACATGAAGTATCTGTACATTGCGGGCAAGTGGACCGCGGCTGCGGACGACGGCACCTCGCAGACGATCAACCCGTTCGACGCGACCCCGCTGGATACCGTGGCCGAGGCGACCGCGGCGGATGTGCAGGCGGCGGTCGCCGCCGGGCGCGAGGCCTTCGACGCGGGGCCGTGGCGCCGCAGCACGGTCACCGAGCGCGCCGCGCTGCTCGGCAAGATCGCCGACCTGCTCCAGCAGGACCGCGAGGAACTGGCGCGGACCGAGAGCCTGGACACGGGCAAGACGCTGAACGAGGCGTGCTTCGACGTGGACGACGCCACCGCCGTGTTCCGCTACTACGCGGGGATCGCCGGCTCGCACGCCGGGCGGGTGGTCGATCCTGGCCGGCCGAACGTGACCAGCCGGATCACGCACGAGCCAGTCGGCGTCTGCGCGCTGATCACGCCGTGGAACTACCCGTTGCTGCAGATCTCCTGGAAGCTCGCGCCCGCGCTGGCGGCGGGCAATACCGCGGTGATCAAGCCCAGCGAGCTGACGCCGCTGTCCACGGTGGCGCTGGCCAAGCTGTGCGAGGAGGCGGAGGTCCCGCCCGGCGTGGTCAACCTGGTGCTCGGCCAGGGCGGCACGGTTGGCCAGGCGCTTGTCGCGGACCCCGGCGTCGACCTGATCTCGTTCACCGGCGGCCTGGCGACCGGCGAGCGGATCATGGCCGAGGCGGCGCGCGGCGTCCGCCGGGTGGCGCTCGAGCTTGGCGGGAAGAACCCGAACATCGTCTTCGCCGACACCGACTTCGACACCGTGGTCGACAACGCGCTCACCGCCGCGTTCCTGCATTCCGGGCAGGTGTGCTCGGCCGGTGCCCGGCTGATCGTGCAGGATTCCCTGCATGACCGCTTCGTGGCCGAACTGGCCGCCCGCGCGGGGCGGATCCGGCTGGGCAGCGGCCTGGATCCCGATACCGAATGCGGGCCGCTGATCTCCGCCGCGCACCGGGCCAAGGTCGAGCGGTACATCGCGCTTGGCCGGTCCGAGGGTGCGGAGCTGCTGGCGGGCGGCGTCCGGCCGGACTCGCCCGAGCTGGCGCGGGGCTTCTTCCTGCGGCCGACGGTGTTCGCCGGGTGCCGGCGTGACATGGCGGTGGTGCAGGACGAGGTGTTCGGGCCGGTGGTGACCGTGGAGCGGTTCGGCACCGAGGAAGAGGCGATCCGCCTCGGCAACGACACCTCGTACGGTCTGGCCGGGGCGGTCTGGACCTCCGACGCCGGGCGCGCCGAGCGGGTGGCTGGCGCGCTGCGGCACGGCACGGTCTGGATCAACGACTACCACCCGTACCTGCCACAGGCCGAGTGGGGCGGCTTCGGTCGTTCGGGTATCGGCCGTGAGCTCGGGCCTTCGGGGCTGGAGGAATACCAGGAGCGCAAGCACATCTACCACAACACGAACCCGGGGCCTGCCCGCTGGTTCTCCGGCTGACGCCCGGCCGCCCGGTGTGCCTGCGGCGAACACGGGCCTGCGCCGGTCCGGGTGCTCGGACGGGTGTGGTAGGCATTTGGCATGGTCGAACTCATTCCGCGCACTGTCCTCTTCGGCAACCCGGAGCGGATCGCTCCGCACATCTCGCCTGACGGCACGCGACTGGCCTGGATAGCGCCGCACGAGGGAGTCCTCAACGTCTGGGTGGCACCCATCGGCGCCTCCGGGGTGGACTGGGACTCCGCCACCGTCGTCACCGCGGACACCGACCGCGGCATCCGGGTCTGCGCCTTTGCCAGGGACGACAGGCACCTGCTGTACCTGCAGGACACCGGCGGGGACGAGAACTGGCGGCTGTACGACGTCGACCTTGAGACCATGGCCAGGCGCGATCTCACGCCGTTTGACGGCATCCAGGCGCGGATCCTCGCCACCCGCAAGAGCCACCGCGACGAGGTGCTCGTCGGGATGAACCAGCAGAACCCGCAGCTGCACGACGTCTACCGGCTGGATCTGGTGACCGGCGAGCTGACCAAGCTGATCGACAACCCCGGCTACGCGGGCTGGATCGCGGACGAGGACATGGTGGTCAGGGGCGCGCTCGCGCCGCACCCTGACGGCAGCTTCGACCTGCTCGTCCGCGACGGCGCGGACGCCGACTGGCGGACCCTGCTGACGCTCCCGCCGGATGACGTCGCGGCCAGCGACGTGCTGTCGTTCAGCGGAGACGGGAGGTCCCTGCTGGCCATCAGCTCGATCGGCGTGAACACGGGCCGGCTGGCCAGGATCGATCTGGCGTCCGGCGATACGCAGGTGCTGTTCGAAGATCCCGAGGCCGACGTCGCGGGCGCGCTGCTGCACCCGGACACCCGGGATCCGCAGGTCGTCCTGGTGCTGAAGGACCGGATCGAGTATCACGTGCTCGACCCGGCGCTGGATGCCGACCTGAAGGCGATCAGGGCGCTGCACTCCGGCGACCCGATGCTGGCCGGCCGCGACGAGGCCGACACGACCTGGCTGATCGCCTTCACCGACGACGCCGGGCCGATCCAGTACTTCTCCTACGACCGGGCCAGCCGTACCGGCAGCTTCCTGTTCACGAGCAGGCCCGAGCTCGAGCGGTACGAACTGGCGAAGATGGAGCCGTTCTCCTTCGCCGCGCGGGACGGGCTGACCGTGCACGGGTACGTGACGTTCCCCGTCGACGGCGGCCGCGCCGGGCTTCCTGCGGTGCTCGACGTGCACGGCGGGCCGCAGGCCAGGGACACGTGGGGCTGGAATCCCGAGGCGCAGTGGCTGGCGAACCGGGGTTACATGTGCGTCCAGGTGAACTACCGCGGCTCGACCGGCTACGGCAAGGCGTTCGTCTCGGCAGGCGACCGCGAGTGGGGCGCCAAGATGCACGACGACCTGCTGGACGCCGTCGACTACGTGGTGCAGCAGGGCTGGGCGGACAAGGACCGGGTGGCGATCTACGGCGGCTCGTACGGCGGCTACGCCGCCCTGGTCGGCGCGGCGTTCACGCCGGACGTGTTCCGCTGCGCGGTAGACATCGTCGGCCCGTCGAACCTGCAGACGCTGCTGGAGACCGTCCCGCCGTACTGGCAGCCGATGATCGCGCAGCTGTACAAGCGGGTCGGCAACCCCGAGACCGACAAGGAGTTCCTGTGGTCGCGGTCGCCGCTGTCCCGGGCGCGCGACATCCGCATCCCGCTGCTGATCGCCCAGGGCGCCAACGACCCGCGGGTCAAGCAGGCCGAGTCGGAGCAGATCGTGGCCGCGCTCGCCGACGCCGGGATCGACTACGAGTACATGCTCTTCCCCGACGAGGGCCACGGCTTCGCCAAGCCGGAGAACCGGCTGAAGTTCTACGCCGCCGCCGAGAAGTTCCTGGCCAAGTACATGGGCGGTCGCTTCGAGGAGTAACCGCGCCGTTTCGGGTACTTATGGGTTATGTGGTCGAGGTGCCGGTTGCCGGTGGCTGCGGGGGTCGCCGGTTTCCTGGCGCTCGTCTTGGCGGGATGCCATTCGGGGAGCGCGGCTAGCCCGGCGGCCTCGGCCACGGTCGTTCCTGTCTCGACCGCCACTCCTACCTCGGGTTTCTCGGTGCCCGGGACTCATCGGCTGACGACCGTCTACCGGGTCTCCGGGGTGATCGGCAGCGTCGTCGTCACCAGCCATGTGGGCGACGTAACGGTGATCGGCGGGTCGGCCGGGTCGGCTGTCTCCGTGACGCAGGAGGCCGAGTACTCCAGCAGGCCGCCGGTGACCAGCCGTACCGTCAGCGGCCGGACGTTGACGGTCACCTACACGTGCTCGGTGCAGGCCGTGTGCGGCGTCGCGTACGTGATCCGGGTGCCGCGGGACGTGACGGTACAGGCGGCGGCCGACGCAGGGTCGATCCGGCTGACGGGGCTCGGCGGGCGGGTGACCGCCACGGTGAAGGTCGGCTCCATCTCGGCCACCGGCCTGACCGGCTCGGTCGTCAGCCTGACCACGGATGTCGGCGGCATCAGCGCCGCCTTCGCCGCCACGCCCGCGACGGTCGACGCGGTAACGAGGGTCGGGGCGATCACGCTGCGGGTCCCGGGATCTGTTTCCTACAAGGTCTCGGTGGACGCCCATCTGGGCAAGGCCACGGTCAGCATCCCGCAGAGCGCCTCGTCCCCGCACGCCATCACCGCCACCGCCGACGTCGGCACCGTGCTCATCGGGCCGCTGGCCTAGAGAGATCTCGATAACTGCGCGGAGCCCGCCCGCCGACGTGAGCGGCCGACACGCATCTGACGACCCCGGCTGCGAATTGACGGCGTTCCATACTTTCACGAGCCGCGAAGACGCGCCTCCATCCGCGGGCAGGCAAACGGCAACGAGATCAGCTTCGGCGGCTAGGGATGAGCTGACCTCGCGGGTTACAGCATCGGGAGGTAGCGGCCGAGCTCGTATTCGGTGACCTGGCGGCGGTAGTCCTGCCATTCCTCGCGCTTGTTGCGGAGGAAGAAGTCGAAGACGTGCTCGCCCAGCGTCTCGGCGACCAGCTCGCTGTCCTGCATCGCCTTGATCGCCTGGTCCAGGTCCTGGGGCAGCGGGCGGATGCCGAGCGCGCGTCGCTCGGCGGAGGTCAGCGCCCACACGTCGTCCTCGGCACCGGGCGGCAGCTCGTAGTCGCCCTCGATGCCCTTCAGGCCGGCCGCGAGGATCACCGCGAACGCCAGGTAGGGGTTGCAGGCGGCGTCCACGGAACGGAACTCGACCCGGGTGGAGTTGCCCTTCTGCGGCTTGTACATCGGCACCCGGACCAGGGCGGAACGGTTGTTGTGGCCCCAGCACACGTACGCCGGGGCCTCGCCGCCGGCGCCTGCCGTGCGCTCCTCCGCGCCCCACAGACGCTTGTAGGAGTTCACCCACTGGTTGCACACGGCGGTGATCTCCGGGGCGTGCCGCAGCAGCCCGGCGATGAACGCGCGGGCCGTCTTGGACAGCTGGAACTCCGCCCCGGCCTCGTAGAACGCATTCCTGTCGCCCTCGAACAGCGACACGTGGGTGTGCATCCCCGAGCCGGGATGGTCGGTGAACGGCTTCGGCATGAACGTCGCGTAGACGCCCTGCTCGATCGCGACCTCCTTCATCACCAGCCGGAACGACATGATGTTGTCGGCGGTGGTCAGCGCGTCGGCGTAGCGCAGGTCGATCTCCTGCTGCCCGGGCGCGCCCTCGTGGTGGCTGTACTCCACCGAGATGCCCATCGACTCCAGCATCGTGATCGACGTCCGGCGGAAATCATGGGCGATGCTGTGCGGGGTGTGGTCGTAGTAGCCGCCGGTGTCGATCGGCTCCGGCCTCTCCCCCGGCCCCGGCTTCCCCTTCAGCAGGAAGAACTCGATCTCCGGGTGCGCGTAGAAGGTGAACCCGAGCTCGGAGGCGCGGTGCAGGTTGCGCTTGAGCACCCAGCGCGGGTCCGCGTACGACGGCGACCCGTCGGGCAGCAGGATGTCGCAGAACATCCTCGCCACGCCCAGGTTCTCGCCGCGCCACGGCAGCAGCTGGAACGTACCCGGGTCCGGGCGCAGGATCATGTCCGCCTCGTAGACGCGGGCGAACCCCTCGATCGCGGACCCGTCGAAGCCGATTCCGTCGGCGAAGGCGCCCTCGAGTTCGGCCGGCGCGACGGCGATCGACTTCAGCGTGCCGAGCACGTCGGTGAACCAGAGCCGGACGAACCTGATGTCCCGCTCCTCCAGCGTGCGCAGCACGAATTCTTCCTGCCTGTCCACGGTTATCACCTTAGACGTTCCCCCTGTGCAGCAGCGCCCGTGCGTATGTAGCAAAGAGTGTGCCCGGCTAGTGTTTCCGCGTGGTTACGGCGGCAGCCCGGGGGGTCGGGCAGCGGCGCCACCCAGGTAGTCAATTTCCGCTCGGTTGAATACGTAGTTCTGTCGATCCGTGGGACGGCGGCGCCCGGCGATGCTGGCCGGTAGTTCGGGCCGTGCCGGTGCGCACGAGGGGGCGCACCGGACGTGCCGATACGCAGCTACCGACATCGGGAGGGACCGTCAATGGTCGAAACATCGCAGGGCCGGTCACGGCCTGCGCACAGCATCGAGCGGCCGGCAGGGACCGGCTGGGCCGGCTGGGGACCCGCCAGCGGCATCGCGTTCGTGGTCTTCTTCGTGGGGACCTCGTTCATGAGCGGCACGCCG
>JASHTQ010000228.1 GCA_030040475.1 Streptosporangiaceae bacterium | reverse complement strand
CGCGCACCGCCTTGAGCCGGTCCGCGGGATACAGCGCGCCCGCGGCCGCGAGATCGTCCGTCGCCACGAGATAGATGCTAGGCCGCCGAGGTGGCCGACACGAACCGGGACAGCGAAGATCCCAGTCCCCATCTCGCACCGAGGTCCTTCAGCGCGGCCGCGTCGACCGGGCTGGCGGGCAGCTTCCCGGCCACGGGCGGCAGCGGGACGTCGTCCCTGACCCGCACCACCGACAGCGCGATGTCCAGGTAATCCCTGGCCGCCTCGAGCTTGTCCCTGCTGCCGCGGGGGAACCCGCCGTGGCCGGCGTCGAGCGCCGCGGTGATCCCCCCGATGCTGCCGAACGTCCTGATGAGCGCGGCCGCGGTCTTCTCCCCCACGCCTGGTATGCCGGGCAGGCCGTCGCTCGGATCGCCGCGCAGCGCGGCGAAGTCGGCGTAGGCGCGTCCTGGGATGTCGTACTTGGCGGTCACCGCCGCCTCGTCGATCACGTCCAAGTTGGTCAGGCCGCGCACCGTGTAGACGATCCGCACCGCGCGCGCGTCGTCCACGAGCTGGAACAGGTCCCGGTCCCCGGTGACCACGTCGACGGGGTCCGCGGAGCGGGCCGCGAGCGTGGCCATGATGTCGTCCGCCTCGAACCCGGCCTGCCCGGCGACGGCGAGCCCCGAGGTGTGCAGCAGCTGCTCGATGAGCGGTATCTGCGCGGCGAGCGCGGGCGGCGTCTCCTCGGACACGCCGTCCGGTGCCAGCCGGTGCGCCTTGTACGAGGGCACCGCGGCGACCCGGAAGGCGGGCCGCCAGTCCGCGTCCATGCACGCGACGAGCGCGGCCGGCTTCCTCGCCCGGACCAGCCGCGCGATCATGTCCAGCAGCCCGCGCACCGCGTTCACCGGCGTCCCGTCCGGTGCCCGGACCGTATCGGGCACCCCGAAGAACGCCCGGTAGTACAGCGAGGCCGTGTCCAGCAGCATCAGCGAGCCCACCCAAGCCATCCTGCCACAGGCCGTTCCTACAGCAGGACGACCTTGCCGTCGAGTATCCCCACGCGATATGACGATATCGTCAGAAGGGTGGCGGGAAACCACGGGCACTCGCACGGCCCGGCTCCCGGCGCCGACCCCAGGTGGCTGTCCGGCGCCCTGGTGCTGATCCTCGCGTTCATGGCCGGGGAGGTCACGGCCGGGCTTGTCGCGCACTCGCTCGCGCTGATCTCCGACGCCGCGCACATGCTCACCGACGCCGCCTCCATCGCGCTCGTGCTGGTCACCGCGCGGCTGGCCGCCAGGCCCGCGGCAGGCGGCTACACCTACGGGCTCAAGCGCACCGAGATCATGTCGGCGCAGGCCAACGGGATCACCCTGGTCCTGCTCGCGGCCTGGCTCGGCTACTCGGCGATCAGGCGGCTGGTCGCGCCCCCGGCCGTGGCCGGCGGCACCGTGCTGGCGGTGGCGCTGGCCGGGGTGGCCGTCAACGTCGCCGCGGCGCTGCTGATCGCCAGGGCAGGCGGCCGGAGGAACCTGGCGGTCGCCGGGGCGTTCAAGCACATTCTCACCGATCTGTACGCGTTCGTGGCCACCGCGGCGGCGGGCCTGGTCATCGTGCTGACCGGATTCGACCGGGCGGACGCGATCGCCACGCTCGCCGTCGTGGCGCTGATGCTGCGCGCCGGTTACGGGCTGATCAGGGACACCGGCCGGATCTTCCTCGAGGCGGCGCCCGCGGGGCTCGACCCGGCGGTGATCGGCGCCGCGATGGCGGCACGGCCGCACGTCGCCGAGGTGCATGACCTGCACATCTGGGAGATCAGCTCGGGCCTGCCCGCCGCCTCCGCGCACGTGCTCGTGGCGCCCGGCTATGACTGCCACGCCGTGCGCGCCGACCTTGAGGCGTTCCTGAGCGGCGTGTACGGGATCACTCACGCCACCCTGCAGGTCGATCACGCCCAGGCCGCCACGCTGACCGCCGAGCAGCACTGCGACGACGCCCACGGCCCGGCATACCGGCCCCTAGGCTAAGCGTCACCACGCCAGCCACGGCGAACGACAGGATCGACGCGGACATCCAACTCGCCGGGGTGAACCCGATCGCCCGGGCGGCCCAGGTCCAGGCAGAGACCCACCAGGACACGTAGCCGGGGTTGATGAGCTGGTAGGTGACGAAGCCCGCGGCCCACGGCAGCAGCATCAGCCAGCGGGAGCGGGCCGTCGCGGACAGGTCCCAGCGCCGCCGCGACACCGCGAAGTAGTCCGCGATCAGCACCGCGGACATCGGCACGAACACCGACCCGATCAGGTCGAGGAAGTTCTCGTAGTCGGCGATGTTCAGCCACAGCGCGCCGGCCGTGGCCAGCGCGGCGATCGCCACCGCAAGCACCCTGCGGTCCCACAGCGGGCGCATGTTCTGGATGGACACCGCGGTGGAGTAGACGTCGGCGAACGACTGGTCGAGTTCCCGCGCGGCGAGGACGGCGAAGCCGAGCGAGCCGACAGGCAGCGCGATGAACGCGCCGTAGATGTCGCCCGCGTTGCCGCGCGCGACCGTGACCAGGGCGAGCAGCCCGATCACGTAGCAGAGCACCTGGGTGACGCTGTAGCCGGCCAGCGGGCCCGCCAGGGCGGCGCGCGGGCTGCGGGAGTGCCTGGTGTAGTCGGCGGCAAGCGGCGCGAACGACACGGCGACCGCGACCACCGTGTCGGTCGCCGCCCAGAACCCGGACCAGGTGCCGTGCGTGAACGCCGGCAGCGGGCGCCTGGCCAGCTGGACGAGCAGGTAGCACATGACGATCAGCACGGCGCCTGTCGCGTACCTGCGCAGCACCCGGATGGCGCCGAGCGGCCTGACGGTCAGCAGCCCGGTCGCGGTTCCCGCGATCAGCACGTACCCCCACCGCGGCAGGGCGGGCGCCACCGTGTGCGCGGCCGTCGCGATCGTGACGAGCTCGAAGACGCCCCAGCCGATGCACTGCAGGATGTTCAGCGCGGTCGGCACCCAGGAGAGCCGGGCGCCGAAGAGCCCGCGCAGCAGCACCATGGCCGGAGCGCCGGTGCGGGCGCCCGGCAGCCCGGCAAGCGCGACCACGACCGTGCCGAGCAGCGTGCCCGCGACGATCGCGGTCAGCGCGGCGGCCAGCGACAGCTGCGGCGTGCCCGCGCCGCCAGGCTGCAGCACGAAGATCGCCCCGGTGAAGCCGAGCAGGCTCACCCCGAGGTTGCCCCACAGCCCGAACTGGTCGAGCAGGCTCAGCGCCTGCGGCACCGGTTCGGCCAGCGTCCTGGCGACCTCCGAGCGGCGGTCGCCGGATATCGTGACGAAGGTGTCGCCGGTCGCCGCCACGGCAGCCTCCCTACGCCGGCATTACCCGGACAGGTTCAGACGGTCGGCGGCGCGCGAGAGCCGCCCTCTCAGCCCGGTCAGCCCGAGCTCCCGTGTGTTCAGTTCACCCGAATGCTACCAGTACCGCCTCGTTGGCCGCCAGTTCGCGCCCCTCACCAGCTATCTTGACGTTAAGTAACAGAAACCTTACGCTCACTAAGCGTGACAGAGACCATCGATCCGGCCCTGGCCGCGAACGGCAACCACGCGGACGAGAACCGCCAGCACCGCAGCCTGACCACGGCCGCGGCGCGGAACCTGGCCACCACGACCAAGTCCGTCCCGCAGATGCAGGCCGTCACGTCCCGGTGGCTGCTGCGCATGCTGCCGTGGGTCCAGGTCTCCGGCGGTACCTACCGGGTCAACCGCAGGCTCAGTTACGCGATCGGCAGCGGGCGGGTCAGCTTCTCCGTGACCGGCGACGACATCCGGGTCATCCCGCCGACCCTGCGCGAGCTGCGCCCGCTGGCCGCGCTGGCCGACGACCAGGTGCTGGCCGCGCTGGCGAGCCGGTTCACCAGGAAGGACTACCGGCTGGGCGAGGCGATCGTCGAGGCCGGGCAGCCCGCCGACAGGCTCGTGCTCATCGCGCACGGCAAGGTCGCCCAGATCGGCGTCGGGAAGTACGGCCACCAGGTCGTGCTGGGCACCCTGGCCGACGGCGAGCACTTCGGCGAGGAGGTGATGCACACGGGCAACGACGCCCGCTGGGAGTTCACCGCCATGGCGACCACGCCCTGCATCGTGTTCAGCGTGCAGCGCCAGGACCTGCAGCGGCTCGCCAGGCAGTACGCGCCGCTGCGGCAGCAGCTGGCCGCCTCCCCCGACGGCCACGGGCCGCTGAACGCCCAGGGCGAGGCCGAGATCGAGGTTGCCTCCGGCCACCAGGGCGAGCAGGAGCTGCCCGGCACCTTCGTCGACTACGAGGCAGCCCCGCGGGAGTACGAGCTGAGCGTCGCGCAGACCGTCCTGCACGTCCACTCCCGCGTCGCCGACCTGTACAACGACCCGATGAACCAGGTCGAGCACCAGCTCCGCCTCACCATCGAGGCCCTGCGTGAACGCCAGGAAGACGAGCTCATCAACAACCCCGACATCGGCCTGCTGCGCAACGCCGACCTTTCCCAGCGGCTGCACACCAGGACGGGCCCGCCCACCCCCGACGACATGGACGAGCTGCTGGCCAGCGTGTGGAAGGACCCGGGATTCTTCCTGGCCCACCCGCGCACCATCGCCGCGTTCGGCCGCGAGTGCACCAACTGCGGCATCTACCCGCAGACGGCGCAGGTCGGCGGGCACTCGGTGCCCGCCTGGCGGGGCATTCCCATCCTGCCCTGCAACAAGATTCCGGTGACCAGCCACAGCACAAGCTCGGTCATGCTGATGCGGGTCGGGGAGGAAAACCGGGGCGTGGTCGGCCTGCACCAGACCGGCATCCCCGACGAGTACGAGCCCAGCCTGTCCGTACGGTTCATGGGCATCGACGAGGAGGCGATCATCGCCTACCTGGTCTCGGCGTACTACTCGGTCGCCGTGCTGGTTCCCGACGCCCTCGGCGTGCTCGAGAACGTGGAAATCGGCCACTGAACCCCAGATGACGCGCAGCCTCAGCACGCGGGCGGCGCGCAACCTGGCCACCACGACCAAGACCGCGCCGCAGGCGCAGGGCATCTCGCCGCGGTGGCTGCTGCGCATGCTGCCCTGGGTCGATGTCCGCGGCGGCACCTACCGGGTCAACCGCAGGCTCAGCTACGCCATCGGCAGCGGCCGGGTGAGCTTCCGCGGCACCGGGGCCGACGTACGCCCCCTCCCGCCGAGCCTGGCCGAACTCGCCCCGTTGCGCGGACTTGACGACATCGGGCTGCTCAGCGAGCTGGCCGATGGGTTCGCCCGGCTGGAGCACCAGGAAGGCGAGGTGGTCGTCGAGGCCGGGCAGCCCGCCGACAGGCTCATCCTCATCGCCGCGGGCAAGGTCGCCAAGACCGCCGTGGGCGAATACGGCCACCGGGCCCTGCTCGCCACGCTGGCCGACGGCGAGCATCTCGGCGCCGACCTGCTGGCCTCCGGCGCGCCGGACCGCTGGGGGTTTACCGCCGTCGCGGTGACGCCGTGCACCACGTTCAGCCTGTCCAGGCAGTCCTTCGACGAGGTGGTCGCCCGCTCCCCCGGCCTGGCCGCTCACCTGGACAGGTACCGGGCCGCGCAGCGCCGGCCGCGCAACTCCCGTGGCGAGGCCGACATCGCGATCGCCTCCGGCCACCGGGGCGAGCAGGAGCTGCCGGGCGCCTTCGTCGACTACGAGCAGGCTCCGCGAGAATACGGACTGCACGTCGCGCAGACGATCCTGCGCGTCCACACGCGGGTCGCCGACCTGTACAACGGCCCGATGAACCAGGTCGATCAGCAGCTCCGCCTCACCGTCGAGGCCCTGCGCGAACGCCAGGAACGCGAGCTCGTCACCAACCCGGACATCGGCCTGCTGCACGCCGCGGACGTCTCGCAGCGAGTGCCGACCCGCACCGGCCCGCCCACCCCCGACGACATGGACGCCATCCTGGCGCGGCGCAAGAAGTCCCGCTTCTACCTTGCCCACCCGAAGGCCATCGCGGCGTTCGGCAGGGAATGCAACCGGCGCGGCATCTACCCCGAGCCCGCCGAGGTGCAGGGCCGTCCGGTGCACGCCTGGCGCGGGGTGCCGATCCTGCCGTGCGACAAGATCCCGATCACCCGCGACAACACGACGTCGATCCTGGTGATGCGCACCGGAGAGAAGGACCAGGGCGTGGTCGGGCTGCACCAGGCCGGCCTCCCGGACGAGTACGAGCCCGGCCTGTCCGTCCGGTTCATGGGCATCGACCAGCGGGCGATCATCTCCTACCTGGTCTCCGCCTACTACTCGGTCGCCGTCCTCGTCCCCGACGCCCTCGGCGTGCTGGAAAACGTCGAACTCGGCCGCTAGCCGCCGATGGCGGACATGGGCCGGTCGGGCTGCAGGAAGGACGGGTCGTTGATGCCGTGGCCCGGGAGCTTGACCGCGACCGCGCGCTGCCACCTGGCGGCGAGCTCCGCGTCGTCGGCGCCCGCGCGCAGCGGCCCGCGCAGGTCGCTTTCCGTCCTGGCGAACAGGCAGTTCCGCACCTGGCCGTCGGCGGTCAGCCGGACCCGGTCGCAGGTGCCGCAGAACGGCCTGGTGACCGACGCGATCACGCCGACCCCGGCGGGTCCGCCGTCCACCAGGTACGCCTCGGCCGGCGCCGATCCGCGCCGGCCCGGGTCGTCCGGGGTCAGGGTGAACTCCCTGCCCAGCGCGGTGAGGATCTCCTCCGCCGTCACCATCTCGGCGCGCTTCCAGCCGTGCTGCGCGTCCAGCGGCATCTGCTCGATGAAGCGCAGCTCGTAGCCGTGGTCGAGGCAGAACCGCAGCAAGCCCACGGCCTCGTCGTCGTTGAGGTCCCGCATCAGCACGGCGTTGACCTTGACCGGCGCAAGGCCGGCCTGCGCCGCGGCGGCCAGCCCGTCGATCACGTCGGGCAGCCGGTCCCTGCGCGCCAGCTTGCGGAACGTCTCGGGTCGCAGCGTGTCCAGCGACACGTTGATCCGGTCCAGCCCGGCCGCGCGCAGCGCCGCGGCGGAGCGGTTCAGCCCGATCCCGTTGGTGGTCAGCGAGATTTCCGGCCGCGGGGTCAGCTCGGCGGTGCGCGCGATGATGCCGGCCAGCCCGCGGCGCAGCAGCGGCTCGCCGCCGGTGAACCTGACCTCGCGGACGCCGAGCCGCTCGACCGCCACCCTGACCAGCCGCACCACCTCGTCGTCGGTGAGCAGCTCGGGCGCCGGAAGCCAGTCAAGGCCCTCGGGCGGCATGCAGTACGCGCACCGCAGGTTGCACCGGTCGGTGAGCGATACGCGCAGGTCGGTCGCGACCCGGCCGAACGAGTCAGCCAGCATCGTCCAAGCCTACGCGTGACGTCAAAAACCGCCGCGCGGACACGCGAACATGAGCATTCGCCGTACCCGTGATCATCCGTGCCTAACCAGGCCGTAGGCCCGCTCGGGCCTGATGCGCGCGACCAGCCGCCCGTCCCTGACCATGGCCGCGCGGTAATCGTCCCAGTCGGGATGCTCGCCCTGGACCGCCCGGTACAGGTCGACAAGTTCCTCGACCGCCGCGTCGTGCGGGTCGGCGGCCACCGCGGAAAGCTCCGCGTGCCCGTCGACCACGGCGTAGGACCAGAAATCGTTGCTCGTGACGTGGAAGCTGACCCGCGGATCGCGCCGCAGGTTCCGCGTCTTGGCCCGGTCGTCGGTGACGGAAACCCGGATGACCTGCTCGTCCGGATCCCACCCGTAGGTCACGTTGGACAGCTGGGGCCACCCGTTCCTCCGGAAGGTCACGAGTACCCCCTGCCGCCGCGCGGCAATCAGCTCGGCAAACCCATCCTCGATCATGCCCCCCGCAACAACTCCCGCGCACCCGATGTTCCGCCGGACTTCTGGGATGCCGCTTTAGCAGTCCTGCACGTAGATGTTGTCGGTCACGTTCTTGTGAAAGGTCGTGCCCGACAGCGTGTATCGACCGCCGCAGTCATCGTAGAGGCCGCCGCCCCGGTCGGCGCGGTTGGACAGGATCAGGCTGTCGTCGATCGTCGCCGAGTGATGGTTGTAGATCGCGCCCCCCTTGTCGGCCTTGTTCTCGGAGAAGGAGTTACCGCTGCCAGGCAGGCCGGTGACATCCGTTAGCGTGAGGTCGGCATCGTTCCTGATGGCACCGCCTTCATAGCCGACATTTCCGCGGAACGAGGTGTGTTCCACGGTCGCCGAGTAAGCGTCGGTGTAGAAGGCGCCGCCTTCGTGGCTGCTGTTGTCGCTGAAGGTAGCGCCGATAATGGTCGTCGTGCTGTCGACGGCGACGGCACCACCCTCAACGCTCGCTGAATTGTGGGTGAAGACGGCGCGTCTGATCGTCAGCGAGGAATAGTAGCCGCCGCTGTCTATGGCGCCGCCGTATCTGGCGCTGTTATCGCTGAAGACGCCGCCGTTGACGGTGAGGTGTCCGGCGTTGCTGATCGCGCCGCCGTCGGGACCCGAGCCCCCGTCGAAGCTCACGCCGTCGAGGGTGAGGTGCTCCGTGCGGTCCACGCCAAGGATCGCGAAGTCGGAGTACGGCCCGCCCCCTTCGAGGGTGGCGCCGTTGCCGATGATGGTCAGGTAGTTCGTGGTATCTACCAGCGACTCGGTCAGGTAGTAGGTGCAGTCGCTCGCCAGGGTCAGGGTCCCGCCGCTGGGCGCGGTGACGAACGCGCGGATGAGATCGCTCATGTTGCACGGGACTTGCCAGCTGACGGGCGAGGCCATGGCCGCCGTAACGGATCCTCCCAGGCCGAGCGCCAGGACCCCGCTGATGGCGGCGGCTCTGGCCGCGATTCTCGCTTGGTTGAGACGCATTTGGATATTCCCCCATAGATGATGGCGTACCGCGGTCAATTCCTGCTGCTTGCGGGTCAGCAATTACCGGCGGCAGCCTACCACGGGCGCTCGTATTCGCGGTGTGTCCATTGATAATGTCCGGTAGGTCGGCGGGGGCGGCCTTTATCGCGGAACATAGTAAAGGGCCAGATTTTGCATCTGGCCCTTTTAGCGCGCCCCTAGGTCAGCGCCTCGCGGAGGCGGACGGGAATCGAACCCGCCGGCGACGCGGCGCGCCGTCCACCGGTTTTGAAGACCGGGGGGGCCACCAGGCACCCAGACGCCTCCGCGTTGACTCTACTGTGAGTGGCATGTGGTGGGAGAGCGCTGTCGTGTACGAGGTCTACCCGTCTCCGCTGGCCGACGGCGGCTACGACGTCAGCGACTACCGCGCGGTCGACCCGCTGCTCGGGTCCATGGCGGACTTCGACGCGCTGGTCTCCGACGCCGCCGGGCACGGGATCCGGGTGATCATCGACCTGGTCCCCAACCACTGCTCGAGCGCGCATCCGCTGTTCCAGGCCGCGCTTGCCGCTCCGCCCGGCAGCCGGGAGCGGGCCAGGTTCATCTTCCGCGACGGCCGCGGCAGCGACGGTGCGCAGCCGCCGAACAACTGGGTATCGCAGTTCGGCGGCTCCGCGTGGACCCGGGTGACGCAGGCCGATGGCTCTCCCGGGCAGTGGTACCTGCACCTGTTCGACACCGGCCAGCCGGGCGATCCTGGACTCCTATCCGGGTCTTCAACTTCCAGCTGGTCCTGGCGCGCTGGCAGGCGGCCGCGTTCCGCGGTGCGATCGACGAGGTGCTCAGGCTGACCGGCGGCTCCCGCGCGCCGTGGGTGCTCGGCAACCACGACGTGCCCAGGCCGGTCAGCCGCTACCAGCTGGACGAGGGGTTCACGCCGGACATGATCATCAAGCTCATGTCCCTCGGCACCTCCCGCGCCGCGCAGGGCGCGGGCCGCCGCGCTGCTGCTGCTCGCCCTGCCCGGGTCTGCCTACATCTACCAGGGCGAGGAACTGGGCCTGCCCGAGGTCACCGACATCCCGCCCGAGGACCGCCGGGATCCGAGGTTCCGCCGCAGCGACGGCGCCCTCCCCGGCCGAGACGGCTGCCGGGTGCCGATCCCCTGGTCCCGCAGCGGCGTGGGCCTTGGTTTTTCCCGAACGAGCGGTGGTGCTTCTCCCGCGCCGCCGTGGCTCCCCCAGCCTGCTGACTGGGGTGGCTATAGCGTCGAGGCCCAGCTCGACGACCCCGCGTCTTTCCTGAGCCTGTACCGGACGGCACTGCGGCTGCGCCGCAAGCATCCGGCGCTCGGACCCGGCACCCTCAGCTGGCTCGACGGGCCAGACCCCGGATCGCTGCGCTTCGCGCGGGAACCCGGATTCGTCTTCGCCGCGAACCTCGGCGACGCTCCCGTCCCGCTTCCGCCGCACCGCGAGATCGAACAAGTCCACGTGATCCTCCAGGTCAGCGCAGCAGCCGACGGTCATCGGGCAGGCGCCGGGTGATCCCGGCCCGGTCCAGGTACTCAAGCAGCGGGATCGCCACCCGCCGCGTGGTGCCCAGGGCCTGCCGGGCCTCGGCGGTCGTGAACGGCTGCGGCAGGCCGGCGAGCACCCGCGCCGCCTGCGCCGCGGCGTCGGGCGCGAGCACGATCTGCTCGCTGACCCGCAGCACCAACCCGGCCCGCGCGGCCGCCGCGATCCCCCGCGCGTCCAGCCCGAGTTCGCGCAGCCGTCCCGCCTCCGGCGCGGCGAACGGCGCCGCCGCCAGGTCGGTCAGCACCGCAGCTACGCCAGCGAGTACGTGCGCAGGCAGCGACGGCTGTGACGCTGAGGGCGGCTCGTGGCCCGCCGCCGGAGCCTCGCGGCCTGTCTGGTTCCCGCGGGCCGCGTGGGGCTTGTCCGCCGCCTGGGACCCGTGGCTAACCAACTGCAGATAGCCGTCGGCCAGCCGGATCCGCGGCAGCGTCTGGTCCGTAGCGGGCGACCGGGTCAGCGCTTCGACCAGGCTGCGGTCGGGCAGGCCGAGGGCGGCCCTGGCGGCCTCGGGCGGCATGCCGATGGCCAGCGGATCGCGCCTGGCGTGCGCCGCGACGGCGCCGGCCAGCTGGTGTCGCAGCGCGGCCCAGGCGGCCGGATCGGCGAGCCACTCGCCCGCGACCGGCGGCGGGCCGCCCGGCACGCCCATGGCCCGCAGCGCGCTTGCCCGCAGCAGCCGGTGCCGGCGCAGCAGGTCGGCCGCCGCCGGCATCTCGGGCCACGTCGCGAGCTCACGCCCCGCGGCGGCGGCGGCCCCCCGCCGCGCGAGCGCGGGCGGCGCGACATCGAGCACCGTGGCCCCGAAGATCATCGGCTCCGCGCTGCCCGGGTCCCGGAGCAGGACCCTATCCCCGACGTGCAGCGGCAGCGGGTCCCGCAGCGTCAGCCGGGCAATCACGATCTCCCCGAGCGGCCGGATCCGCGCCACCGTCCGCGCGGACCCGATGTGCAGCGCCATCTCGGCGGGCAGCCGGACCTGGGCAGGCAGCGACAGCCGGACGTCGATCAGCCTGGTAAGGCTCCAGCCGCCCGGGCCGATCAGGGCCGTGCCACGGGTCGGCACGTCTGCCGCGACCCCGCGCAGGTTCAGCGCGACCCTCGCGACCCCGGACACCGAGACGGCGGGCTCGTTCAGCGACTCGATGCCGCGGATCCTGACCGGGCGCATGGACGGGGTGAGCAGGAGTTCCTGGCCGGTGGCGATGGTCCCGGCGGGCAGCGTCCCGGTGACCACGGTCCCGCTCCCCCTGATCGTGAACGACCTGTCCACCCACAGCCGGACCGCCGCCGCCGGGTCGGGAACGGGCAGCGAGGCCACCAGCCGGGCCAGCGCCGCGCGCAGGTCCTCCAGTCCCGCCCCGGTCACCGCGCTGACCGCGACGGCCTCGACCGGGCCCAGGCTGGTGGCCGCGATCCGTTCCAGCGCCTGCCGCGTCGCCGGACCCGGATCGGCGAGATCGGACCGGGTGACCGCGAGCAGGCCGTGGGAGATGCCGACCGCGTCGATCGCGGCCAGGTGCTCCTGCGATTGCGGCATCCAGCCGCCGTCCGCGGCCACCACGAACAGCACGGCGGGCACCGGGCCCACCCCGGCCAGCATGTTCGGCACGAACCGCTCGTGACCTGGCACGTCGACGAAGGCCAGCCGCTCCCCGCCGGGCAGGCTCATCCACGCGAACCCGAGGTCGATCGTCAGCCCCCGCCGCCGTTCCTCGGCCCACCGGTCAGGCTCCATCCCGGTCAGCGCCCGCACCAGCGCCGACTTCCCATGGTCGACATGCCCGGCTGTCGCTATGACCTGCATGGGACCGCTACCGTGAGCAGGCCGCGAGGATGGCCGCCGTGAGTGGCTCGTCGAGCTCGGGTGGCACCGCGCGCAGGTCGAGCAGGAGCCGTCCCGCCTCCAGGCGGCCCACCACGGCGGAGTGCTCGCCGCGACGTACCGGATCGCCGTCACGCAACCGCACCACGAACGACTCGGGCAGGCTTATCGCCGCGCTGGGCAGCGGCACCCCCGGTGCGCCGCCGCCGCCGACGGCGGCGGAGGTTGCTGCCACCCGGGCGTCGATGCCTGCGTCGCGAAGGAGCACCACGGCCCGTTCGGCCCGATGAGAAACGGCGGCGGGGTCGGCGGCCAGCGCCCTTGCAACCGGAGGAGCCGGGCCGGCGAGGGTGGCCTCCAGGGCGGCGAGGGTGAGCTTGTCCACCCGCAGTGCCCGGGCCAGCGGATGGCGGGTGAGCCTGCGCACCAGGTCGGCCCGGCCGAGCAGCAGGCCGGCCTGCGGGCCGCCGAGCAGCTTGTCGCCGCTCGCGGTGACGATCGCCGCGCCGTCCCGCAGCGCGGTGGCCGCGTCCGGCTCGCCGGGCAGCAGCGGGTGCGGGGCCAGCAGCCCGGAGCCGATGTCGAACACGACGGGCAGGCCGTGCGCCTGCGCCAGCTCGGCCAGCTCGGGGACGGCCACGGCCGAGGTGAAGCCCTCGATGCGGAAGTTGGACGGATGGACCTTGAGGATGAACGCGGTTCGCGGCCCGGTCGCTGCCGCGTAGTCCGCGGCCGTGGTCCGGTTCGTGGTGCCCACCTCGCGCAGCCTCGCGCCGGTGGATGCCAGCAGGTCGGGCAGCCGGAAACGGTCGCCGATCTCGATCAGCTCACCCCGGCTGACCACGATCTCCGTCCTGCCGGGCCCGGCGAGCGCGGTCGCCGCGAGGACCAGCGCGGCGGCGTTGTTGTTCACCACGGCCACCGCCTCGGCGGCCGGGACGGCGCGGGCTAGCGCGTCGAGCGCGCCCGCGCCGCGCCGGGCCCGGGCTCCCGTCGCGAGGTCGAACTCCACGTCGCAGTTGCCGGCCGCCGCGGCGATCGCCTCGACCGCCGCCGCGGACAGCGGAGCCCGGCCCAGGTTGGTGTGCACGAGCACCCCGGTCGCGTTGATCACCGGCCGCAGCGAGGCGGCGCTGGCCGGCAGCTCGGCCACCGCCGCGTCCGCGACCTGGCCTGGCCCGATCTGCCCCTCGCGTGCCCGCTGCTGCGCGCGGCCCACGGCCGCCTTGACCAGCGCCCGGCCGAGCCTTTGCGCCGCGGCGGCCAGCCGCGGATCGGAAAGTAGTACGTCGGTGCGCGGCACGGTGCGCCTGCTGTCCACGTCGCGAACGATACCGCCGGCCGAACCGGAATACCTCGCGCGGCTCCGGGTAGAGGCTAGCGGTCAGGTCCACCTACTACATATCGTTCGTTACTCACTCGGGAAGTGATAGGCATGGCTGGGATGCTGCAGATGCGGCGCAGCCGCGGGGCCTTCAGCGGATTCCTGCTGGTCCTGCTCGGAGCGTGGGGCGCACTCATCCCCTTCATCGGACCGTATTTTCACTTCGCCTTCACGCCGGATACCGCCTGGACCTATAACACGGCCCGCCTGTGGCTGGAGATCCTGCCCGGCGCGGCGGTGTTCGTCGGCGGCTTCTTCCTGCTCGTCGCCACCGGCAGGCACATCGCCCTGTTCGGCGCGATGCTGGCCGCCGCGGCCGGTGCCTGGTTCGTCCTGGGCACCGTGCTCAGTCCGCTGTGGAGCACGGGCAGCATGAGCCCGGGCACGCCGGTCGGCAGCACGGTCCTGATCCGGGTCATGGAGCAGATCGGCTTCTTCTCCGGCCTCGGCGTGGCCGTCGTCCTCGTGGCCGCGGCGGCCGCCGGGCGGATCGCGTCCGTGGCCTCCGGGATCGTTCCCGTCGGCGCCCACGCCCGCACCGCTGCGGTGACCGAGACCGTCCCGGTGCAGACGAGGCGGGCCGCTGATGCGGCGGACGACACGGCGGACACCGAGCAGACCGAGGTCATCCGCTAGGGGTTGCCCGCTCGGGCTTTCCGCGGACCCGCCGCCGGCGCCAGCCAGCCACTATCATCGGCACGTGCCAGCCGATGACAGGGCCTGAGGAAGGGGCGTTCGCGGTGCGGGCAGAGCCAGCGGCGACAACCGAGCCTTCGGCAGCCACCGGGCCCGGTCCAGACCGGGCCCGGTGGCTGCTGCCTGCCGGGGCCGCCCTGCTCGTGGTGGTGCTCGCCGTCTACCTGGCGGACCTGGCGACGCACCTGTCCGTCATGGCCGCGATGCGCGACCTGGTGGTGTACCGGAACGGCGGGCTGATCGTCCGGCATATCGCTCCCGCCTACGACGGCCACCTGGCCTCCCCGCTGTACGACTGGACCGGCCAGAACGGCGTCCAGTTCACCTACCCGCCGTTCGCCGCGGTGATCTTCGCGGTCGGCTCATTGCTTCCCTGGACCCTGCTGCGCTGGGCGATGACCGTTGGCAGCCTCTGCGCGCTGGGCCTCAGCCTCTGGATCACCTTCGGCGCGCTCGGCTATACCGGCCGACGCGCAGTCCGGCTGGGAGCGACCCTCGGCGTCACCGGCCTGGCGCTGCTCACCGAGCCGGTCCAGCAGACGCTCGCGCTCGGCCAGGTCAACCTGCTGCTGATGCTGCTGATCGTCGCCGACCTGCTGACGCCCGACGCGCTCGCCGGGCGTACCCGCTGGTGGCACGGCGTCGGGATCGGCATCGCGGCCGGGATCAAGCTCACGCCGCTGATCTTCATCCCCTACCTGCTGCTCGTCCGCAGGTACCGGCAGGCCGTCACGGCGTCGGCGGTCTTCGCCGTCACGGTCCTGCTCGGCTGGGCGGTGCTGCCCCGCGACTCCGGGACCTACTGGGCGGACGGGCTCGTCTTGCGGGCCAACCGGATCGTGTTCCTGGGCACCCGGGGCAACCAGTCGCTGCGCGGCGTCCTGACCCGGCTGGCGGGCAGCGTGACCGCCGGGACGCTGCCCTGGATCGTGGCAGGCATCCTGGTCGTCATCGTCGGGCTGCTCGCCGCCGCCGTCCTGCACCGGGCCGGCCACCCGGTGCCCGCGATGCTGGCGTGCGCGCTGACCGGCCTGCTGGTCTCGCCGCTGACCTGGGATCACCACTGGGTCTGGGTGGCGCCGGGGATCGCGCTGCTGGCTCACCTGGGCGCGCGGGCGGCAGGCGCGATCCGGGCCGCGTGGTGGGCGGCCGCGGCCGGGCTGGTCGTGGTGTTCGGCGCCTGGCCGCAGTTCTGGGACCTGTCCCAGTCGGGGCTGACCCCGGCGGGCCTGTTCTGGTACGGGCCGGCCACCTACTTCGCGAGGGGCGACGAGCCCTGGTACCACGAGTTCCACTGGCACGGCCTGCAACTGCTCGCCGGGAACCTGTTCGTCCTGGCCGGGCTCGCCGCGCTGGCCGGGTTCGCGGTGGCGGCGCTGCGGGTCTGGCGCCGCGCATGAGCGCTGAGCTCGACCGGCTGCGGCACCGGCTCGCTTCCCGGGTCATCACCGTCACCAGGACCCGCAGCGACCTGGTGGCCGCCGCGCTGCGCGCCGTGCCGCGGCACCTGTTCCTGCCCGAGCTGCCGCCGGAGGCGGCCTACCGCGACGACGCGATCGTGACCAAGCGAGACGCCGACGGGCAGGGCATCAGCTCCTCCTCCCAGCCGGCCATCATGGCGATCATGCTCGACCAGCTGGACCTGGCCCCCGGCCATCGGGTGCTGGAGATCGGCGCGGGCACCGGCTACAACGCCGCGCTCATGGCGCACATCGTCGGGCCATCCGGCCAGGTGCTCAGCGTCGACATCGACGCCGACACGGCCGGGGCCGCCCGGGCTCACCTGGACAGCGCCGGATACCCCGACGTCACCGTGGTGTGCGCGGACGGCGCCGGGGGCTATCCGGCAGGCGCGCCGTACGACCGCGTGATCGCCACCGTCGGCGTCAGCGATCTCGCGCGCGCCTGGCTGGAGCAGGTCACCCCGGACGCGGTGATCGTGGTCCCGCTGGACCTGCGCGGGACTCAGCTGTCGATCGCGTTCGGCAGGACCGCCGACGGCCACTGGCAGAGCAAGTCGCTGGTGCCGTGCGGGTTCATGCGGATGCGCGGATCGCTCGCCGGGCCGGAGCGCACCGTGCTGCTCCAGCCCGGGCTGTCCGTCCTGCTGCCGGACGGCAAGCTGGCCGACGGCAGCGAGCTGGACGCCGGGGTGCTGGCCTCGGCCCTTGCCGGGCCGCCCGCGATGCAGAGCATCGACGTCCGCGCCGGATCCGACCAGGTGTTCTGGGGACTGGGCCTGTGGCTGGCGGCCAGGGACCCGCGGCTGTGCCGGGTGAACGAGGAACTGCCCGCGGGAGCCGGCGGCCGCCGGATCGCCCGCAGGTCGGTGCTCGCCCGGGCGCCGCTTCGCAACCGGAGCTGGCGCACCACGCTGGGGATCCTCGACTCCGGCGGCATCGCGGTCCTCACCGCCACGCCGGTGGCGCCCGCACCGGGCCAGGCGGCGGCGTTCCAGCTGAGCGCGGCCGGGTTCGGGGCGCACGGGCCCGAGCTCGCCGCCGAGCTCGCCGCGCACGTCAAGGCCTGGCGCGAGGCCGGCCAGCTGGCCGCGGCGGGCCTGCGCGTGGACGCCTACCCGAGGGCGTCGGCGGACGCGCCGGACCCGGCCGACGCCGAGCTGGTGATCGACCGGGCCGATACGAGGTTCGTCGTCTCCCACACGTAGCCTTGGGGGGTGACCGACGCAACCGGCGACCACCTGGAAACCGAGCACAAGTACGACGCAGAGGCCGGCTTCGTGCTGCCCCGCTTCGACGGCCTGCCCGGCGTCGACGTCACCGGGCCGCAGCTGCACCACCTGCACGCCACCTACTACGACACCGAGGACCTGGCCCTGTCGGGCAGCCGCGTCACGCTGCGGCGGCGCGTCGGCGGCGCCGACGAGGGCTGGCACCTCAAGCTGCCCGTCCGTACCGACACCAGGAGGGAGCTGCACGCGCCGCTCGGCGACGGTGACGCCGTGCCGGACCGGCTGTCCGAGCAGGTCGCGGAGATCACCGCGGGCCGGGCGCTGCACCCCATCGCCACCCTCGATACCGAACGGACGACGCTGACCCTGACCGGTCCCGCTGGCCAGCTGCTCGCCGAGGTTGCCGACGACAGCGTGACGGCCACCCGGCTCGACGCCGCGGGCGGCCCGGCAGCGGCGCCGCTGAGATGGCGCGAGATCGAGGTCGAGGCCGGCCCGGACACCGCCGAGATCCCCGCGGTGCTGCAGGAGGCCGACCGGCTGCTGCTCGACGCCGGCGCGCGGCGGTCGTCATCCGCCTCCAAGCTCGGCCGTCTGCTCGGCCGCTGAGGGAATTCATAGCTGATCCTTAGATTCGCGTGACCTGCCTGGGCATACTGGGCACAGGTGAGCGTTATGGAGAACGACAGCCGGGCGCCGAGCGCGTCCGCCGCGGCCCGTAGCGAGGGCCTTCAGCGCGCCGACGGCACGCCCGTGCGCGTGCTGGTCGTCGACGACGAGCCGAGCCTGGCCGAACTGCTGTCCAGCGTGCTGCGATACGAGGGATGGGACGTCCGCGCCGCGAGCAGCGGCGCCGAGGCGGTCCGGGTCGCCCGTGAGTTCGGCCCCGACGCGGTGGTGCTCGACATCATGCTTCCGGACTTCAACGGCCTGGAGGTCATGCGCAGGCTCCGTGCCGAGGTACCGCAGATATGCGTGCTGTTCCTCACGGCCAGGGACGCGGTCGAGGACCGGGTGGCGGGCATCACCGCCGGCGGCGACGACTACGTGACCAAGCCGTTCAGCCTGGAGGAGGTCCTGGCCAGGCTGCGCGGCCTGCTGCGGCGCGCCAACCTGACCCGCGCGCAGGCCGAGGGATCGCTGGTCGTGGGCGACCTGACCATGGACGAGGACGCCCGCGAGGTGCGCAGGGACGGTGAGCTCATCGACCTGACCGCGACCGAGTTCGAGCTGCTCAGGTTCCTCATGCGCAACCCGAGGCGGGTGCTGTCCAAGGCGCAGATCCTGGACCGGGTCTGGAACTACGACTTCGGCGGCCAGGCCCACGTGGTCGAGCTGTACATCAGCTACCTGCGCAAGAAGATCGACGCCGGCCGGCCTCCGCTCATCCATACCGTCCGCGGCGTCGGATACGTGCTGAAACCAGCGGGCTAGTGTCGGCGCGCAACGCCCACTGGCCGAGGCTGTCCGGCCTGCTCTCCCCCCGCACGATCAGCGGCAGGCTCATCATCGGGCTGATCGTCCTGATCGGGCTGGCCGGTGCCGGGGTCAGCGTGGTCACCGCCAACGCGCTCAGCGACTCGCTGATGTCGGCGCTCAACCAGCAGCTGCAGTCCGCCACCTCGCGCTGGATGGACTGCGTGCATGCCGCCCAGGGCGACGACGACGGGGACAACTACACCGGCCCGAGCCCGCCGCCGAACTGCTACGGCCAGGCCACCGGCACGTTCGAGGTGGTGCTGACCGGCCGGACCTTCAGCTCCGTCATCCTCGTCGGCCGAGCCTGCCGGCTGTCCGCGGCGGACGAGACGACGCTGCTGAACCTGCCGACGACTCAGTCTCAGCTGACCGGCCAGGGCGGGCAGGATGGCGGGCCGCCCGGACACTATGGGCCCGGCGGGCCCGGCGTGCCGGACGCGCAATCGCTGCCGACCTCCACCCGGACGCTGAGCTCGGCCTCGCTCGACGGCCAGTACATGCTCACCAAGGTCCAGGTCGCCTCGGGCACCGTCCTGATCACCGGGCTGCCGCTGAGCACGGTCCAGAGCGTGCTGAACAGCGTGGAGAACAAGGAGCACATAGTGTTCGCGGCGGTCCTGCTCGTGGCGCTTGTGATGGGGACCGTATGGGTGCGGATCTCGCTCCGGCCGCTGCGCAGGATCGCCGCCACCGCCACTCAGGTGACCGAACTGCCGCTGGATTCCGGCGAGGTCACGCTGCCCGCCGGCGTACCCGGCAATGACCCCCGGACCGAGGTCGGGCAGGTAGGGGCGGCCTTCAACCGGATGCTCGGCCACGTCGAGCGGGCGCTCGGCCGGCGCGCCGCAAGCGAGGCGCGGCTGCGCCGGTTCGCGGCCGACGCGAGCCACGAGCTGCGCACTCCGCTGGCCGCGATCCGCGGCTACGCCGAGCTTGCCCTGCGGCATCCCGGTCCCGTGCCCGAGCAGGTTACGCACGCCCTCGGCAGGGTGCAGTCGGAGTCGGCGCGGATGGGCGTCCTCGTGGACGACCTGCTGCTGCTCGCCCGGCTCGATGCGGGCCGCCCGCTGGAACGCGCGCCGGTCGACCTGTCCCGGCTGGCCATCGACGTGACCAGCGACGCGAGGGTGGCCCGCGGTGACCACCGGTGGCGCCTCGACCTGCCCGACGATCCCGTCCTGGTCAGCGGCGACGAGCACCGGCTGCATCAGGTCCTGGCCAACCTGCTGAGCAACGCGGGCAAGCACACCCCGCCCGGCTCGTTGATCAGCGTCACGCTCACGGTCTCAGCCTCAGCCAGCCAGCCCCGGGACACGCCGGCCGTCCGGCGCGGCGTGCCGCCGCCGCCCCCGCGCGTCGAGCTGAGCGTCACCGACGACGGGCCGGGCATCGCTCCAGAACTGCTGCCCGACCTGTTCGAGCGGTTCACCCGCGGGGACACGTCGCGGTCGCGCGAGGCCAACGCCGCGGGCAAGAGCACCGGCCTGGGCCTGGCCATCGTGGACGCGGTGGTGGCCGCGCACTCGGGCTGCGTCACCGTGACCAGCCGGCCCGGCATGACCAGGTTCGCCATCGTCCTGCCCCTGCTGACCGAGCCAGCGACGTCTTCGGTGTGCTAGTTCTTAACACATGGACAGCGCCAGTCAGCGGCTCCTCGCGACCATGCCGCTGCACGCGATCACCTCGACCCATGGCGAGGCGGGGCTTCGGGACCGGTTCGCGCTGGAGACCGCGGCGCTGCCGGACGCGGACAGGGAGTTCCTCGGGCGGGCGCTTGACCTGGCCTCACGGCTGCATGCCGCCGACCGCAGGGACCGCGAGCCCTACGTCAACCATCTGCTCCGGGTGGCGATCAGGATCATGTCGCACTACGGCGTGCGCGATCCCGACGTGGTCGCCGCGGCCCTGCTGCACGACGCGGTCGAGGATCACCCCGCCGAGCTGGCAGGCGGTGCCGACCCGAGCCAGCGGGCCGCCCTGGCCGTGCTCGCCGCCGGGTTCGGCCCGCGGGTCGCCGAACTCGTCGCCGCGGTGACCAACCCGCCCTGGGCGCCGGATCGCGACGAGAACGAGCAGTACCGGGAGCACGTCGCCGACAGCCTGCAGCGCAACCCGTGGGCGCGCGTGATCAAGGCCTCGGACTTCACCGACAACGGCGTCGGCCTGATCCACACCACCGGCCCCCGGCTGCGCAAGCTGGCCGGCAAGTACGCTCCCCTGGTCCCGATCCTGCGTGACCTCATCGCCAGGCCGGACACGCCGCTTGACGCGGGAGTCAAGGAGCACATCCTGGCCCAGCTCGGCCGCGCCGAGGACAGGTTCGCCGCCGTCCTGCGCTTAAGTGAAGTTAGTTCCGGCCGTCCAGGCATCGTTGCGTGCTGGCGGCCCGGTCCCTTAGGCCGCGAGCTAGACCGGGTACTGCGTGGGTTCGGTCGTGTACTGGCGGCCCGACGGGGTGGTCCAGGTGAAGGCGCCGTCGGGGTGCCGGTCGACCTTCCAGTTGGGGTCTTGCTTGAGCCTGTGGTCCCTGCGGCACTTAGGACCGCCGTTGCACAGGCAGGTTCTGCCGCCCGTCTCGTACGGGACATTGTGCTCGTAGTCGCAACTGGCCGCGGGTCTTCGGCAGCCCGGGGCGGTACACCTGGCATGCCGGACCTCGGTCAGGTGCCGCAGCAGGACCCCCGGATCGTGGCCGGCGGCCTGGAACCGGTGATCGCATTCCCGGCCGGCGATCGGGTGCACCGCGATGAGCAGGTCCGGTCGGCCGGGCGTTCCGGTGGACAGCCGCCAGGCACCATAGCCGCCGGGTGGCCCGTCCTTGCCCGCAGCGGTAACGGAGAACCGCGGGCCGCCTGGCGGCCCGGGACCGCCTCCGCCGGAGCGGCGCCGTCTGCGTTTCCCGGCTTCTGGCCGGGCGCAGCCGTGGCCGATGGCGTGGCCGTGCTCGTCGGTGACCGTCAGGCACCAGGTTGTCTTCGGGTTGCGGGCGGCGGCGGCGAGCAGGTCGCGGGCCAGCCACGGGTCGATCGGGCCGAGCGTCCCTGCCTGCCCGGGCCGGTCGGCCAAGCCGAGCGCGGTCACCAGCGGGACGGTCAGGTTGATGCTCCCGCAGAACCCCGGCGGCAGCACCGACCCGGCCGGCGGAACCGGCGGGCCGGGCTCACCGCCGTCGACCGGCCCGGCCGCGGCGGCGAGGCGGGAGTCCATACCGAGCAGGATGTCGAGGAACGCGCGGGCGCGCAGCACGTCCATGTCGCCGTCCAGCCCGGCGGCCCGCAGCTGTCTCGCCCGCGCGGTAATCCGCTGATCAGCCGCAAGCACCTGCGCGGACGGCAGCTCCCGGCCGGCCAGGCCGGCGTTGCCGGAATGCTCGGGCCACCGTTCCACCCGGGTCCGCTTCGCGGCCTCCTCGCGGCGCCTGCGGGCCTTCTTCGGGGCGACCTCCATCACCGCCCGGCCGATCGCGTCCCGCAGCCCCGGCCGGGTCAGCCGGCTCGCCCGGCCCAGGACCATGCCCTCGGCCGCGGCCGCCTCCTTGGCGTCCAAGAACTGGGTCGCCCCGGCGATGACCGCGGCCTTCGACACGCGGATCCGGCCATCCCGCAGCGCGGCCTTGGTGCCGGGCAGCTTCGCCTCCAGCTGGTACGCCAGCCCCATCAGGTCCTCGGCCGTGTCCTGCGACTCGGCCAGCGCCCAGGCCAGCTCCTTCACCGCGAACTCATCCCACCCCTGCGAAGGCATCCCCCCGGCGACCTTCCCCGGGCCGCCGTCTCCGGGGTCCTGTGCGGTGCTCTTCCCCGGGCCGCGCGGGCGACCCGGCGCGGGGTCCTGCGGCGCGTCGTGCATGCCGGGGCGGCGGCGGATGAACTCCGCGACGGCGGCCAGCTTGCAGGCCGCCGCGTGCGCCTCGACCCGGTCCAGCGCGCAGATCACCCCCACGATCTCGTCATCGGTCGCGCCCGGGTACCGGTCATCCTCCCCGGCCACCGCGGCGGCGAACTCGCCAAGCGCCAGGCACCCCGGCGCGGTGTCCAGCGCGAACCCCGACCCGAACCCCGCCGCCGGGCTGGCATGCTCCCCCGGGAACGACTGGGCGGACCCGGGGTTCCCCGGGCCGCGGGGACCCGGTGCCGCGCCGACCGCCCCGAACCCCCCGTCGAACGCGATCCGCGCCGCGAACGCCGCGTCCCGGGCCTCGGCCGCCGAGACCTCCCGCGCCTCGGCGATCACCGCGTCCAGGTAGTCCCAATCGGGCGGGTCCTCCAGGTCCGGGTCGGCCGGCTCCTCCTCGGCCGCGCCGGCCGCCGCGATCGCCGCCCATTGCTCGTCATCCAGCCAGTCGGGAGTAGCGAACGGGAACGGGACGCCCGCGGTCAGCCCGGGGTCCTGGGGAGCCGGTGCCTGGTCCACGCACCACCGTCCGTTCGGATAATTGATCTTGAAGCTCAGGCTTTTCCTGATATCAAACATGGTAGCGAAAACAGTGCCCTGAAGCTAAGCGACACGCCGTGTCTCGGGCCTGATCTTGGCGGGCGGCGGAAACGGGCGATTGCTCATAGCTGACGCATAAGATTGGCTCAGGTGCGGCGCAGCATGACCGGCGAACCTCAAGGTCATGAGCGTTGTGCAAGTAGACATCGTGGTGCCTGTCCGCAATGAGGAACGGGATCTCGCGCCCAGCATCAGGCGGCTTGCCGAGTACGTGCGGGAGAGCTTCCCTTTCACGACGCGGATCACGATCGCGGACAACGGCAGCACCGATGCCACCTGGCCGATTGCGACTAAGCTGGCTAGTCAGCTGCACGGGGTGCGGGCCGTCCGGATGGAGCAGGCCGGGCGGGGGCGGGCGCTGCGGGCGATCTGGTCGCGGAGCGACGCCGAGGTGCTTGCGTACATGGATGTCGATTTGTCGACAGATCTGAACGCCCTTCTTCCGCTGGTGGCGCCGCTGCTTTCCGGGCACAGCGACCTTGCGATCGGCACCCGGCTGGCGCACGGTTCCCGGGTGGTCAGGGGGCCCAAGCGCGAGGTCATCTCGCGCTGCTACAACCTGCTGCTGCACGTTTTCATGGGCGCGCGGTTCTCCGACGCCCAGTGCGGGTTCAAGGCGATCAGGCGCGATCAGGCGCGGGTGCTGCTGCCGCTTACCAAGGACACCGGCTGGTTCTTCGACACCGAGTTGCTCGTGTTCGCGGAGCGGGCCGGGCTGCGGATCCACGAGGTTCCGGTGGACTGGGTCGACGATCTCGACTCGCGGGTGGACATCGTCGCCACCGCGCTGGCGGACCTGCGCGGCATGGCGCGCCTGAGCTGGGGCTTCGGCCGCGGCACGATCATCGTCCCGGTGCTGCGCGGGCCCTCGCTCGCGACGGCCAGCGGGAACGGGCGGGGCGCCGGGGCACGCGAGCTTCCGCGGCAGATCGCCAGGTTCATCGCCGTCGGCGTGGCGAGCACGCTCGCGTACGTGCTGCTCTACCTGGTGCTGCGCGGGTTTCTGTCGGCCCAGGCGGCCAACGTGCTCGCCCTGGGCGCGACCGCGGTGGCCAACACCGCGGTCAATCGGCGGGTGACGTTCGGGATCAGCGGACGGGCGCACGCGGCCAGGCATCAGGTCAAGGGGCTGATCGCGTTCGGCATCGGGCTGGCGCTGACCTCGGGGGCGCTGGCCGCCCTGAGTTCGGGGGCACTGAATTCAGGCTCGGCCCATCCAAGTCGCTGGGCGGAGGTCTCCGTCCTCGTCGCCGCCAACCTGGTGGCCACGGTGATCAGGTTCCTGCTGTACCGGCACTGGGTGTTCGGCGGATCCAGGAATACGTATGACAATTCACTAAACCAAGGAGAACAAGTTGAGCGCGACTACCTTCATCCCGCGGCACTTGACCGGCGGCGCATCGATGCCGGCTCGGAGCCGGATACGGCGTCTGCTGCGCGGGCCTGAGGCAGATCCGCGGTGGGCCAGACCCGTGCTGCTCGGGCTGCTGGCGCTGGCGGCCTTGCTCTACCTGTGGGACCTCGGCAGGGAAGGCTGGGCGAACGACTTCTACGCGGCGGCGGTCCAGGCGGGCACCAAGAGCTGGAAGGCGTTCTTCTTCGGCTCGTTTGACTCCTCCAACTTCATCACGGTGGACAAGACGCCCGCCTCGCTGTGGGTGATGGAGCTGTCCGCGCGGATCTTCGGCTTCAACAAATGGTCGATGCTGATCCCGCAGGCGGTTGAGGGCGTCGGCTCGGTGCTGCTGCTGTACGCCGCGGTTCGCCGCTGGTTCGGGCACGCCGCCGGGCTCATCGCCGGGCTGGTGCTGGCGCTCACGCCGGTGGCGGCCCTGATGTTCAGGTTCAACAACCCGGACGCCCTGCTGGTGCTGCTGATGACCGCGGCGGCGTACGCGATCGTGCGGGCGATCGAGAACGGCCGGACCAAGTGGCTGGTGTTCTGCGGGGTCCTGCTGGGGTTCGCGTTCCTGGCCAAGATGCTGCAGGCGTTCCTGGTGCTGCCGGGGATCGCGATCGCGTACCTGTGGGCCGGGCCGCCCAGGCTGGGCAAGCGGATCTGGCAGACGGTGCTCCTCGGCGTCGGCGTCATCGCCGGGGCCGGCTGGTGGGTGCTGATCGCCCAGCTCACCCCGGCGACCGACCGGCCCTACTTCGGCGGCTCCACGGACAACAACATCCTGCAGCTCGCGATCGGGTACAACGGCCTGGGGCGGCTGGACGGCAACGAGACCGGATCCGTCGGCGGCGGGACCGGAAATGCCGGGTGGGGCGGCGCGACCGGGGTGATCCGGCTGTTCCAGTCCGAGTTCGGCGGGCAGATCAGCTGGCTGCTGCCGGCCGCGATCATCGCCCTTGTCGCCATGGTGTGGATGTCGTGGCGGGCGGTGCGGACCGACCGGCTCCGGGCCGCCGCGCTGATGTGGGGCGGCTGGGTACTGGTCACCGGCGCCGTGTTCAGCTACATGGCAGGCATCATCCACCCCTACTACATGATCGCCCTCGCGCCGGGCATCGGCGCGCTCGTCGGCATCGGCGCGATGGAGTTCTGGCGGGCCAGGCTCGGGCCGAGGAACCTCGTCGCGCGCATCGTGGCGGCGGGCGCAGTGGTGATCACCGCGGTATGGGCCTACGTCCTGCTCGACCGGACGCCGGACTGGCTGCCCTGGCTGCGCTGGGTCGTGCTGGTCGCGGGCGTGGCAGGCGGGCTCGGGGTGCTCGCCGGACCGCGGCTGACCCGCCTGGCCCGGTCTCGCCGCTGGCGGCTTGCGGTTGTGCTGCTGCCGGTGGGGCTGGCGATGGTCGCCGGGCTGGCCGGGCCGGCCGCCTACACGCTGGACACCGTTAACACCACGCACACCGGGGCGATCCCGAGCGCGGGGCCGCAGACGGACGCGTTCGGCGGGCCTGGTGGCGGATTCGGCGGGCGTTTCGGCGGGAGACCAGGAGGCGGTTTCGCCGGTGGGACGACGGGACAGTTCCCGCGCGGCGGGTTCGGCGGGACCGGAGGGACTGGCGGGTTCGGCGGGTTCGGCCGCGGAGCCGCGGGCACGGGTACCGGCGGAGCCGCGGGCACGGGTACCGGCGGAGCCG
>JASHTQ010000227.1 GCA_030040475.1 Streptosporangiaceae bacterium | reverse complement strand
GTCGACCTCGGAAGCTCAAGCAGGCCGAGGTCGCCCGCAACGAGCGGTCGGATGAAGACAGCCTGCGCCACAGCGACACTCTAGTCGGCTGCACAAGGTGCAGATGACCCGAAACGCGAGTGCCGGACAATTTACTGAGAATCGCGACGAACACTTCTAGGTAGCGGAATTCAGTTGGCCGATTGTCGCCTATTTAGCCGATGATGAGCGGAAATCTTCGTTTGCACAGATGACCGAAGGCCTCCATTCTTGCGGGGAGCAATCCCTATCGCGGAGGTTTGACATGACAACGGCGCCGGTGGAGAGCGCCCGTCCGGTAAGCACATTGCCCACGGCTTTCTGGAAACCGAACCCCTTTGCTCAGCCACGACCGAGCCGACGGCACGCCATCGGCTTCTGGCTGGCTGGCTACGTATTTGCCATCACGATCGCGTTCTCGACCGCACCCGCGCCGCTTTACGTGCTGTACCAGGCGCGGGATCATTTCGGCGCGCTGCTTGTGACGATCATCTTCTCGGCCTACGCCTTCGGGGTGGTCGCGAGCCTGTTCCTTGTCGGCCACGTGTCAGACTGGCTGGGCAGGCGGCGGATACTCGCCGTCCCTATCGTCGTCAACATGGCGGCTGGCCTGGTGTTTCTTCGCTGGCCCGGAATTTTCGGCCTGCTCGTCGGCCGGATCCTGTCCGGCATCAGCGTCGGCATGCTGACCGCGACCGCCACCGCGTACCTGAGCGAACTGCACGCAGCCGCGCGGCCTGGGGCGTCGCTGAGGAGAGCGGAAATGGTGGCGGCCGCGGCCAGCCTGGGGGGCCTGGGCCTCGGGCCGCTCGTCGCCGGGTTCCTTGCCCAGTACGCCGGCCTGCCGCTGCAGCTTCCTTACTTTGTCTTCGAAGCGTTCATGCTGGCGGCGCTGGCGGCCCTGGGGATGACGCCGGAGACGGTCCGGCCGGAACCATGGCGCAGCTATCGCCCGCAACGGATTTCGGTCCCGCCGTCGGCCCGCCCCACGCTGTACGCGGCCGGAGCCGCCGTGGCGGCGGCCTTCGCCCTGTTCGGCCTGTTCACCTCGCTGGCACCCGGCCTCATCGCGGGCGCCCTGCATGACCGCTCGCACGCACTGGCCGGGACGGCGACCTTCGTGGTGTTCGGCGCCGCGGCGCTCGCGCAGATCGCCACCAGCCGGATCGCGCCGCGCATTCAGCTTGGCCTGGGACTTGGCCTGCTGGCGCTCGGGCTGGTCGCAGTGACCATGGCGGTCTGGGATCCGAACCTGAGGCTGCTGCTGGCCGGCGGCGGGGTGGCCGGGGCCGGATCGGGCGCGGTGTTCAAGGGAAGCATCTCGGTCGTGATGGACATCGCGCCCGCGTACGCCAGGGGCGAGGTCCTCGCCGGGCTGTTCCTGGCCGCGTACCTCGGCCTTGCGGTGCCGGTGCTCGGCCTCGGCCTGGCCACCCAGGCGTTCAGCACCCGGGGGGCGCTGCTCGGCTTCTCCACGGTGCTCGCCGCCATCATCGTTCTGGTCGGCTGGCGATTGCTCGTAATCCGGAAGGTCAGAGTACCTTGCGGTGAGAACGTGACGGTTGGGGTCACAGTGCCCCGGCAGCGGGGGTACGAAGGGGGCGAGTTAACGCGGCACATGGCGCCGCGCGCACGGCGTGATCCTAGGCGTGCGCGCGGCCGGCGTGCCGGGCGCCGAGCGGTCCTGGTCGCCGGAGCCTCAGCGCCGGTCGCCCTCGCCGCCGAGCACTCCGCGAGATAGCCGGTCCGCGATCTTGGCGATGTTGCCCGCGGCCACGTCCTCCAGCCGGATCCCGAGCCTCGTGCAGATCTCGGAGAGGTACCACAGGACGTCGCCCAGCTCCATGGCCAGGGCTTCGCGGTCGGCCTCGGTAATGCGGCCCTGCCGGTCACGGAAGATCTTCTTGACCTTCCCGGCGACCTCCCCGGCCTCGTTCGCCAGCCCGAGAGTGGGATAGATGATCGGATGATCGGTGGCCACCGCGGCCGCCGTACGAGATGCCGCTTGCTGGTAGCCGTTGAAGTCGAGGGTCGGTGCGGAGTTCTCGGTAGCCATGATCCGAGTCTCCTCCCTATCACGCCGTCGGCGGAGCCGGATAGCGCCGGAACGCCCACGAGATGGAGATGCCTGCCGCCCGACCCGGCCGCCGCCGACAGGCCAGGGTGGCTCCCGGGCGAGGTAGACCGGGTCATGCCGACTCTGCACACGCCCGCCGGTTGGTCATCGAGGCCACGATGCCACCTGCAACCGCCCGTCGCGGTCCGCGCTCAGCCTGCCCGGTGCATGTTCGGGGCTTGTGACGCACGCACCCTGCCTATCGGGGCCGGGGGGACACGCACCCCACCGGAGGCACCGGCCGATCAGAACTCGTGGCACACGGGCCTCATAAGAACGGGCCGTATCGGCTCTGCACACGCCTGGACCGGCCGCCTGCTGACCGTCGAGGCGACGACGGACCTGTGAGCCTGGCCGCCTCCGTGTCATGAAACCCGCCTTTCAGCACCCCGGGGGTCATGGAACCTGGGTTTCATGACCTTCGGCCCGCGGCCCTGGCGTCCCGATTCCACCAGGAGACATCTGCGTCACACTGGCACCACATCTGCGCGGCTGCCGGAGGGCCAAGCGGACCACCAGAAGCGTGAGAAGGACGCGACGGCACAGCGATCGTGGCTGGGGGTGGCTAGGCGCGGGGTGGGGACCAGTCGGGGCTAGCTGGGCTAGGAATACGGCGGTGCGGGCGCGCAGCCCGATCAGGTCTCCACTCAGCATTCGCCGTTCATATCACGCACTTACGCGGCGGGGGTACCACCGTCCGTTCTGCTGAAAAATGAATTAATGAGCTTGTTGAATTCGGCGGGGCGCTCGGCGAAACACAGGTGGGAGGCATCCTCGATGGTCTCCAGCTGCGAGCCGGGGATGCGGGCGTGCATGGCTTGCAGGTGGCCGGGGGTGCATTCGTCGTAGCGGCCGCCGACCAGCAGGGTGGGGATCCGGATCTCGGGCAGGCGGTCCATGATGTCCCAGGTCTTCAGCGTGCCGGTGACGGTGAACTCGCTGGGGCCGTTCATCGTGTTGTACACGGCGTAGCCGGCCTCGGCGAAGGAGCGTTCAAAGCCGGCCGGCCACGGGTCCATCCGGCAGACGTGCTCGCGGTAGAAGCCGAGGATGGCGGCCTGGTACTCGGGGCAGGCGGTGAACCCGGCCGCCTCGTGCTCGCGGATGACCCGGCGGACCTCGGCGGGCTGGGCTTGGAGCAGCTCCTCGCAGTCGCTGACCCAGCGGATCATGCTGGCGGGGCTGCCGCACAGGGTCAGGCTGACCAGGTCCGGCTGGCGGTCGAGCACGTACTGCATGGCCAGCATGCCGCCCCATGAGCTGCCGAACAGGTGCAGGCGGTCCAGGCCGAGGGCGGCGCGGACGACGGCGAGTTCCTCGACGAAGCGATCGACGGTCCACAGGGACAGGTCGTCGGGGCGCTGCGACCGGCCGCAGCCGAGCTGGTCGTAGAAGATCACCCGGCGGCTGTCGGCCAGGGCCTCGAGGGGTTCCAGGTAGTAGTGGGTGAAGCCGGGGCCGCCGTGCAGGGCGAGCAGCGGGGTCTGTTGCGGGTCGTCCGGGCCGACGGCGCGGTACCAGACCTTGCCGCCGGGGACGTCGATGAAGCCCTCACCGGAGGTCATGCCGCTTCCCCGCTGGTCACCGGCTCGCCCGGAGCGGGCAGGTCCTCGTCGGAGAAGACGCGGCGCATCTGAGGCAGCCGGCCCGGGTGCCTGATGTACAGGTAGACGAGCACGACGATGCCGATGATGTACCAGATGCCGATGGCCAGGCCGGTCTCGCTGGACGGGTAGCTCAGCGGGGTGACGAACTTCAGGAACGAGGAGCCGATGCCGAGCGCGGTCAGCCAGGCCGGGATGAAGGCCAGGATGCCGAGGACCGGGATCACCGCGTGCAGCAGCACGTTGAACTCATCCCGGCGCCGGCGCAGGTAGAACATGATGCAGGAGAGGTTGAACACCATGTAGATGGCGATCATGATGCCGGTCAGGATCGTGGCCAGGAACACGAACGCGGTGACCGGGCCGAAGTGGATGCCGATCGGCAGGCCGATGGCCAAGGTGACCACCAGCTGCACGATCACGCCGACGGCGGGCGAGCGGTACCTCGGGTGCAGCCTGGCCAGCGGGGAGGGCAGCAGGCCGATCCTGGACATGGCGAACCAGGTCCTGGTGGTGGCCAGGGTGCCTGCGTTGCCGTTGGCGAAGGTGGAGTTCAAGATGGCAAGGAACGCCACCACCCAGCCGAGGCCCCACACGTCGCGGGCCAGCTGAATCCACGGGCTGCCGCCGCCGAGCGCGCCGAAGCTCACGTACTTGGACGGGCCGAAGAACACGTCGCCCGCGTACGTCGTGAAGACGTAGAACAGGCCGATGACCAGGCACGACGCGACAACGGCGAGCTGGATCGTGCGCCTGGGGTTGCGGGCCTCCTCGGCCAGCGGCGCGGAGGCCTCGAAGCCGATGAACGCCAGGATCGTGTAGATCGAGCCGGCGGCGATGCCGCCGAAGCCCTTGTAGCCCTTGATCGTCGCGTAGTGCAGCGTGAACACGCTGCCGGTGTTGCCGGAACCCGCCTTGACTATGAGCCAGATCGCCAGCAGGACGAAGACGATGATCTCGAACGTGCCCAGGATCGTGCCGGCCCGTGCGCTGACCTTGATCCCTCGGTAGTTCAGCGCGGCGATCAGGACCGACGCGACGATCATGAAGATGACCCAGGTGGTGGTGAACGGCCAGCCCCATTCGGAGTTGGCGACCGAGCCGATCAGGTACCCGCACAAGATCATGGTGATCGGGCCGATCAGCGCCTCGACCAGCGAGTAGCCCCAGCCGACGAGGAAGCCGAGCGCGGGGTGGATGGCCTCGGCGGGGTAGGTATAGATGCTTCCCGCGCTCGGCAGGTGCTTGGCAAGCTGCCCGATCGAGCTCGCGACCAGCAGGCAGGCGACCAGAGCGAGCAGCACGGCAAGCGGCAGCGCGCCGCCGGCGTAGCTGGCGCCCGCGGCGATCGACAGGGCGACGGCGCCGGCCGGTGCCATCGAGGTGACCGACTGGAACAGGACTTCCCGCAGGCCGATGGCCCCTCTGGCCAGGGTGGGTTCGGTGGCTGCCACGACGCCTCCCTCATCTGGGGGTCTTTATATCGTGATAAATCAGATCGTTAAGGTTGACAAGGGGCTGGCGTGTCGGGTGTGGCTGCGTGTGGCGTCGCGGTGCGCGCCCGTTCGGGGGTCTGCGGGAAGCGATAGCATCTGTTCGTTCGGGCCTGCATGCGGGGCGGCCCCTGTGGGGGTGGCCCGCCTTCGGGGCAAGCTCCGCTCACCGTCGAATAGGAGCAGATCGCCATGACCCTCTTCCAAAGAGCGCACGACATACTCGCGGCCAAGGCCAACAAGGCGCTCGACGCCGCGGAGAAGCCCGACGAGATGCTCGACCTCTCTTATGAGCAGATGCTCGACCACATCACCAAGGTCCGGCAGGCGCTGGTCACGATCGCCGCCTCGCGCAAGCAGATCGAGCTGCAGGAGGCGCAGCTCCAGCATTCGGTGGACCACCTCCAGGACCAGGCCAAGGCGGCGCTGTCGCTCGGCAAGGAGGACCTCGCCCGAGAGGCGCTGCAGCGCAAGTCCGCGGCGCAGGCCCAGATCGACGGCATGCAGACGCAGCACCAGCAGCTCACCGAGGAAGAGGACAAGCTCACCGCGACGCTGCAGGCGCTGCAGCAGCGGGTCAACCAGTTCCGGACGCAGAAGGAAACGCTGAAGGCCCAGTACGCCGCGGCGAGCGCCACCGCCTCGGTGAACGAGAGCGTGGCGGGCATCTCGAGCACGCTCGGCGATTCGGGCGCGGCGCTGCAGCGGGCGCAGGACAAGATCGCCAACATGCAGGCGCGCGCCGGGGCGCTGGACGAGCTGCTGCAGTCCGGTGTGCTCGAGGACGTCGGCGGCGGCGATGACGACATCCAGAAGGAGCTCGACGAGGCCGGCGGGTCCGCCGACGTGGACCGCGAGCTTGCCGCCCTCAAGGCCCAGATCGGGCCGGGGAGCTCGACGCCGGAGCTGACCAGCGGCAGCTGAGGCCCGCTGCTTGCCATACCTGTCACGGTCGTCTTGGCCTGCCTGGCCTGCTTGGCCTGGCCTGGCCAGGCGCCTGCTTGCCGTGGGCAAGAGGGGCGCCCACGATCCACCCGAGCTGGACGTAGACCAACACCATCGGCGCCTGGCTGACGGCCCGGTGCGGACTCCACCTGGGGTGCGTCCGGGCGCGGACGCACAATTTCGCGACGATATCGCCATGAAACGGGCACAGTTCGGCAGAGCCGAACATCACCTTCCGTCACAACCGCGAACTCTCGTCAACAAAGATCGTATTCAGATCTTTTCTTAATCGTTCTGTTGCGTTACGCTCACCGAGAGTCGACTCACCGCAGCCACCCCCCGCTAGCCCGACAAAAGGACACAAAGTTCCCCAACGGGCAGAGGCCTGCGACCCATGGCCTTTTCCCCCTGGTCGGGTCTAGCGATCGACACAAGGAGTCTGAATGCTGAGACGATGGTGCGTCCTGTTCGCCATGCTCGCGCTGACAGTCGGCACCGCGCTCGCCGCGACAAGCGCGTCAGCGGCCACGAGCGGTCCGGCGGGGTTCACCCCCGGCGGGCCCATTCACCTCGTAGGAAGCAGCCCAGCTGTCCACGGAGGCCTAAGCAACGAGGCAGAGAGCACCAACTGGTCCGGTTACGCGGGGACGACCGGCACGTACACGAGCGTTTCGGCCAGCTGGGTCCAGCCGGCCGGCACGTGCTCAAGTGGCGACCAGTACGCCGCCTTCTGGGTCGGGATCGACGGTTACTCCAGCGAGACGGTCGAGCAGACGGGTAGCGAAGTCGACTGCGTCGGGCGCACCGCCGAGTACTACGCCTGGTACGAGATGTACCCGGGACCCTCTGAGAACTACAACAACACGGTCAAGGCAGGCGACCACTTCAGCGCCACGGTGACCTGGCTGAGCGGCAAGGAGTTCAGCCTGTACATCGACGACAGCACCGAAGGCTGGAGCCACACCACCGATGCCAGCCTGACCTCGACCCCGGCGCGGTCCTCGGCTGAGGTCATCGTCGAGGCCCCATGCTGCACCAACAGCGGCGGCATCCTGCCGCTGACCGACTTCGGCACGATGAGCTTCACCGGCTCGGAGGCCAACGGGTCCGCCATCGGCAACGCCGGAGGGCTGACCGAGATCATCATGGTCGACAACGAAGGACGCGACAAGGACACGATCTCCTCGCTCACCAGCGGGGAGAACTTCAGCGCCACCTGGCTGCGCAGCAACTAACTCCCGATACCGCTCGGCACGCTGGCCCGGCCACCGCGAGGAGGCCGGGCCAGCGGCATGCTCGGGGTAGATGAGAGCGCGGGTAAGGGCTAGCGCGTTTGTCTTGCCGAGGGCAATCTTGGAGATACGGGGCAAAGCCGCGGAGCACTTCGTTACGCCGGTTCGCGGCCGGCGGGATCGTTACCCTAGGGTCCTGACCCTAGAACGGATCTGTGGTATGTCTAAACTCGGCGAAACAGCGCAAGCTGGCACGATGCGTGACCGTGTAGGGGGGTGACCAGTTTGGCTGCGTTGCAGGCGGGCGATCCACAGCGGATAGGACCCTACGTGCTGCTCGGGCGGCTGGGTAGCGGGGGAATGGGGCGCGTCTACCTCGCCCGCTCCCCCGGCGGCCGGGTGGTGGCGGTGAAGGTTATCCGGGCGCAGCTGGCCGAGGATCCCGGTTTCCGGGCCAGGTTCGCCCGAGAGGTCGCCTCGGCGCGCAAGGTCGGCGGGCTGTTCACCGCCCAGGTGGTCGACGCCAACCTGGACGACCCGATCCCGTGGCTGGTCACCGCCTACGTCCAGGGCGTCCCGCTGTCCGAGGCGGTGGAGCAGCACGGGCCGCTGACGGAACGGTCGGTGCTGGCGCTGGCCGCGGGGCTCGCGGAGGGGCTGATCGCCATCCACGCGGCGGGCGTCATCCACCGCGACCTCAAGCCCTCGAACGTGCTGCTGGCCCCGGACGGGCCGCGGATCATCGACTTCGGCATCTCCTCGGCCGCGGAGGCCACCTCGCTGACCGGGACCGGCCTGATGATCGGCTCCCCCGGGTTCATGTCCCCCGAGCAGGCCGAGGGCCAGACCGTCGGGCCGTCAAGCGACATCTTCAGCCTGGCGGCCGTGCTCACGTTCGCGTCGAGGGGCGAGGGACCGTTCGGCTCCGGCGAGACCGCTGCGCTGCTGTACCGGGTCGTGCACACCAAGCCGAACTGCGATAACGTGCCGGAAAAGCTCAAGCCGCTGATAAGGAAGAGCCTGGGCCGGGACCCGAGAAGACGGCCGACGGCGCACCAGTTCCTTGCCGAGCTCACGGCCGCGTACCCGTCGGCCGCGGACCTGACCGACTGGCTGCCGCCCTGGCTCGTCAACGCGTCGGCGCAGCGCGACTACGCGCTCGGCGTCGTCCAGCATCCGCCGACCTCCGCGGCCGGCGCGGTCGGAGCCGGCCAGGCGGCCCCGGTGAGCCCGCCCCCGGTGCCCGGGATGGGCAGCTACCCGAGCCCGCCGCCCACCGAGACATCGCGGACGCCGACCCCCGCGCCGATCGCCGCGCAGGGACCGGCCTCCCCTCAGGCGTACCCAGGGGCGGCCGCGGGCTCCGGGGTCGCCGGCGGGGCCGGGAGTCCTGCTGGAACCGGGAGTTCTGGTGGCGCCGGGGACTCCGGGTCGCAGGGCGGTACGTGGTGGGCGGCCGCCGCCGCTGCCGCGGCGGCATCAGCGGCGTCTCAGGATCCCGCAACTCCCGCGTCGGCGAGCCCGCAGGCGGCCGCCACGCCGTCGGCGCCGCCGCTGCCGTGGGACTCTCCGCAGCCGGCTCCTTCGCCCGAGCCGGCGGCTGCGACGTGGCGGCCTCAGCCCGCGTTTCCTTCTCCGGAGCCGGCGCCTCCGTCGTGGGGTGCGCAGCAGGCGCCCGACCAGGGATACGGCGGGTCGCCGGCGACGCCGGCCCCCGGATATGGGCAAGCACAGGCGACGCCGCCCTATGGCGGCGCGCAGACACCGCCTCCGTCATACGGCGCCCAGCAGGCGCCGGGTCCCGGGTACGGTACGCCGCAGCCGCCGAGCGGATACGGCGGCGCAGGATACGGTGGCCAGCAGCCGCCGAGCCCCGGGTACGGCGCGCCGCAGCCGCCGATGGGATACGGCGGCGCAGGATACGGCGCCACGCAGGCGGCGGGCGCGGGATACGGCGGGCAGCAGACTCCCCCGCAGTATGGTGCCCAGCAGACTCCTCCGCCGGTGTACGGAGGTCAGCAGACACCGGCGCCGGGGTACGGCAGCCCCACCCCGGTGTACGGGGGGTCGGCGGGCGGACAGGTCTGGCAGCCCTACGCGGGGTCGAGCGGGCGGCGGCGGGGACCGCGGTGGCTGGTGGTCGCCGGGATCTCCGCCGTGGTGGCCGCGGTCATCGCCGCGGTCATCGTCTCGACGCACGGAGGTCACGCCGCGGCGGTGACGCACCCCACCACGAGCCCGAGCGTGCGGCCGACCACGGCCAGGCCCACCGCCAGCGCCACGCCGACGACGGGGAACCTGCTGCTGGATCAGCTGCAGGTCGGGGACTGCCTGACCGGGTCTGACCTGGATCTCAACACCGATAACCCGTGGCCGAAGCTGAGCCAGGCGGTGCCGTGCAGTCAGGGGCACACCGCGGAAGTGTTCTACGCCAACAACAACTTCTGGCCGAAGAACGGCTCGTACCCTGGCAACAGCGCCATCAGCAAGGCCGGCACCACGGCCTGCGACAACGCGTTCCAGTCCTACGTCGGGATCGCGTACTCCAAGTCGCAGTACACCTGGACCAACATCATCCCGGACGCCAGCACGTGGCCCGGCGGTGACCGGGCGCTGCACTGCGTCGCCTACTATTCCACCTCCGCGCATCCGGCCGGCGCCACCTTGACGGGCTCGATCAAGGGCACGGACCAGTAGGTCTTCGGTCCACTATGGGGGTGAGGCATGGCTGACACACCGGTGCTGCGGTTCAACGACGTGCCAACCGGCGGTGGCGGGCGGCGGGTCGAGGTGTCCTGGCAGGACGGCCCTGTCCGGCAGGTGGCGGTCTCGCCGTTCGCCTATCAGTTAAGCGCGGCGGACGCGGAGAAGGTCCGTTGGTACCTGGAGGAGTATCCGGAGTTCCCGGCGGACCCGGCACCGCAGATGGCGGTGGAAGCCGAATCCGTGCTGGCTGAGACCGGCAGCGGGCTGTTCGCCAAGGTATTCGCCGGGACGGATGCGATCGGGATCTGGACGCTGGCGCGGGCCCGGCTCGGGCAGGTCCGGGTCGAGGTGGACACGGACCCAAGCGAGGTTCCTGGCCTGCCGTGGGAGGTGCTGTGCGATCCAGGCTCCGAGGTGACGCTGGCGCTGGATGCAGGAGTGTTCGTTCGGACGCACCTGCAGGCTGCCCCCAGGGTGAGGCTGCCGGATGCGGGCGGGGACCGGCTGCGGGTGCTGCTGGTTATCTGTCGGCCGGGGCGAGACGAGGACGTGCCCTTCCGGTCGGTGGCGGGGCAATTGGCACGCAGCGGCGGGGCCGGGATGGAGGGCCTAGACCTGGACGTGCTACGGCCGGCCACGTTCGCTCGGCTGGATCGGGTGCTGCACGAGGCAGCGGCAGTGGGACGGCCTTACCACGCCGTGCATTTTGACGGGCACGGCACGTATCTCGACGTGACAGAGCTAAGACAGGACGTGGACGGCGCGATCGGCGGCGGAGGTAGCGGCGGGATCGGAGTCTCGCCACTTCGGTACGGGCTGTCGGTGGCCGGGCCGGTGCGGGCCGGAGAGCACGGGTACCTGATCTTCGAGGATCCTGACGGTATGGCGAACCAGCAGCTCGTCGGCGGGCCGACGCTTGGCCGGCTGCTGGCCTCGACCGGGGTGCCGGTGCTGGTGCTGAACGCGTGCCGTTCGGCCTACACCGAAGCGTCGCCACAGCCCGATGCGTCGATCGAGGATCGCGGAGCGGCCGAGCAGGGCGGGCCGACTGCGGAGGCTCAGGATAGCCGAGCAGGTAAGGCTGGGCCGGGAGGGGCTGTAGCTGGCCCGACGGGGGCGGCGCCTAAGGAGGACGTTCACTCGCGGATCCGCGCGTATGGATCGCTGGCGGCTGAGGTTGCCGACGCGGGGGTGCCCGGAGTGGTGGCGATGCGGTACAACGTCTATGTCGTCACTGCGGCGCAGTTCGTGGCGGACCTGTACGCGCATCTGCTGGCTGGGCGGTCGCTCGGGGAGGCAGCGACAGCGGCACGGCGCGCGCTTGCGGCCGACCCGAACCGGCAGATCGGCGCTGTGCCGGTTGCCCTGCAGGACTGGGCGGTGCCGGTGGTTTACGAGGCGGCGCCGTTGAGGCTGGTCGAATCGGGGGCGCGGCAGGCACCTCTGGTTCGGCTGAGTGCCGCGGACGAGGCCAGCACCGATGAGCTGACGGGGTTGCCGCGGGCGCCGGAAGTGGGTTTCTTTGGGCGGGACGAGACGCTGCTCGCGCTGGACCGGGCGTTCGATAGACAGCGGGTGGTGCTGCTTCAGGCGTTCGCGGGGGCGGGGAAGTCGTCGACGGCGGCGGAGGTAGCGGCGGGATCGGAGTCTCGCCA
>JASHTQ010000226.1 GCA_030040475.1 Streptosporangiaceae bacterium | reverse complement strand
AACTCGATGTAGGGGCGGTTCTCCGGCGCGAACAGCCGCGGATGCCTGCCGTCCCAGGAGTCGTAGTAGGCGATGTAGCCGAAGTTGCGGACCCAGCGGTCGATGCCGAGCAGGTTGAAGGCGGTCGGGCCGATGAAGTAGATGGGCTGGGAGTTGGTCCGGAAGAACGTGCGGACCTCGGCGATGCCGTTGAGGTGCCGGCGGGTCGGCGAAGCGGCGGAGCGTGGCAGAGCGGTCACGGAGCCTCCCGGGTACCGAGCTACGGGGCCATGGCGCGGATAAGGCCAGGTTAAACGCGCGTCATGGAACCGTCGAGGACGCGTCTTCTAGATCACGCTCGGTGGCGGGGAGGTGTCGCCGCGGCGGCTGAGGCCGGAGACCACCCCGGCCAGCTTGGGGCCGCGGCCGGGGTCCTGCGGCGTGCGGCCGACCAGCGCCCCGCCCACGGCGTCGAAGGCGCGCAGCGTGTCCTCGAGGTAGGCCGGGTTCTGCGCCTGCGGCCAGGTCGAGAACTTCACGCACACCGTCCGGGTGCGCCTGCTGACGTGCACCATCTGGCCGTAGATGCCCAGGCACAGCAGGACGTCGCCGTACGCGCCGGGGCGGAACCAGAACTGGTTGCGGTACCAGCCGCCGGGGAACGCCTGCTCGGCGGGCGAGGCGGCGAACGCGCCGCGCACGTCGGAGTCGACGGCCCAGGCCTGGCGGAACCAGCCGGGCGGGACAACACGGCGGGTGCCGTTGTGTGCGTCTGGTACGGCTCCGCCGTCAAGCAGCAGCTGGCCGAGCCTGGCCACGTCGCGCGCGGTGGCGCACAGGCCGCCGTCGTGCACCGCGGTGCCGAGGCCGTCGCTGATCAGGTCGGCGTCGTATTCAGCGCCCATCGGCTGCCAGATGAGGGTGGCGATGAGTTCTGCCATCGGCTGCCCGGCGGCCCGCTCGCACACCCAGCCGAGCACGTCCGACTCCGCGGACCGGTACAGGAACCTGCTGCCGTGCGGCGCCTCGGCGGGCAGGGTGGCAAGGAACCGGTACAGGCCCTTTTCCTCTCCGGCGGAGGCCGGCCAGCCGATCCACTCGTCGAGGCGGCGGATGTCGGCCTGCGGGTTGGCGTACTCCTCGACGAACCTGACGCCGCTGCGCATGTCGAGCACGTGCCGGACGGTCGCGCCGGCGTAGCCGGAGCCCCGCAATTCGGGGACGTAGCCGGCGATCTCGCCGTCTGGGTCGAGCTGGCCCCGGTCGATGAGCACGGCGGCCACGCAGCCGACGACGGACTTCGACACCGACATCAGCGCGTGCGGCAGGTCCGGCGCGCCGAGCGGGCCGTACCACTCGGCGACCACCGCGCCGTCCTGCAGCACCAGGTACGCGTCGGTGTAGGTGTCGGCGAGCACCTCGGCGACGGTGCCCGGCTCGCCGGTGGCGCGGATGACCTGGATGGGGGCTATGTCGGCCGGCGACTCCTGCAGCGGGCGCGGGATTCCGTGCGGCACGCGCCGGGTCGGCAGGATGTCGCGGGCGTGCCAGAACGCCCACCGGTTGAACGGCGGGTCCTGCCAGTTCCGGGCGGTTACGGCATCTGGGTCCGGCGACACGAGCCGAATCTTAGTAAGTCGCAGGGACCCGGCGGGACGTCCAGGGCCGGGTTGCGGTCGAAGAAGCCGAACGGCTTGAGCCAGAACGACACGGTGTCGCACGGCATGACCGGCCAGTCCTCCGGGCGGGTGATGTGGTGGATGCCGAACACGTACCAGAGCACCACGTCGGTGTTCTCGATCGGCCGGTCCTGCGCGGTCCAGGCAGGCAGGCCGGTGTCGTGCTCGCTGAGGTTCGGAAAGTCGCCGCAGGGCCAGCGCTCGCCGGCGCGGTAGGGCGTCACCCACAGCGTGTGCCCGATGACCTCGGCCCGCTTGAAGGCGGGCGCGGACGGGTCCATCAGCGGCGGGAACGCCGCCGCGGGCACCAGCTTGTAGCCGACCGGGGTGCCCAGCCCGTTCCTGACGCTGTCGTTGACCACCTTCCAGCCGCGCTGGGTGGACCAGTCGTAGTCCTGCCTGCCCTCGGCCTCGGTGCGCAGCGGCGTGCTGGTGACGACCAGGCCCAGGCCGTACGGGTCATCGCCGCTCCGTCGTGAATCGGTGACGTAGACGGTATTGTCCGCCCCGTCCACGTCCAGGTCGAGCCGGGCGACGATGAAGTGCTGGTGGAACGGCGCGTAGGTGCCGTGGTCGATCACCGTCCCGGTCGGCGGCGCGCCGCCCTCGCCGAAGTGCGAGGTGACCAGGATCCCGGTCGCGCGGACCTCGCACTCGATGTTCCCGTCCTGGTAGAACCGCCAGTACACGAGGTACTCGTAGTTGGCCACGGTGACGTGGAAGGAGACCACGAGCCGGCGGGCGCGCCGCGAGGTCGCGCCGGCCCGCTCGTCCACGTGCTTCCACAAGATGCCGCTGTCTTCCTCGTGGATGCAGATGGCGTTCGGTATCGTGCGGGGCTCGCCACGGGAGTCGTGCACCACCGCGTCCAGGTAGGCGATCTCGCCCAGGCAGTCACAGCCCAGGGCCAGCGACGTGGTCATGAAGCCAAG
>JASHTQ010000018.1 GCA_030040475.1 Streptosporangiaceae bacterium | reverse complement strand
CGGGGCGAGGGCCATGACCGCCAGGCCGCAGGCCGCGATCGCCGCCGCAAGCGCATACCGTGAACGTCGCACCATCGCCGCATCCCCGCCCTTCTCGTGCAGAATCGCACGCCTGCGAATGGTTAGACGCTGACTGCCTGTAGATCGTTGGATTTTTCCGGTTACGGCAGCCGCGGGATGGGAGGCGACCCGCTGATCTGGCATGATGGGTGCTGATGAACAGGTCAGATTCTGCCCGCTTCCCGGTGACCGTGACCCGGCTTCCCGTCACGCGCTGCACGATATGCAGCCGCACCCTCGCCTACCGGCCTGGCCAGGCCAGCGCCGTGCTGACCCAGCACTACCAGCGGATGCATCCGGAAGCTCTCGCCGAGGCCGCCGGCGGGGTATCGCCGGCGGAGCGCGGCGAGGGTACGCTGCGGTTACCGCGCTGCGCAGTCTCCCCGGGTAGCTCCCCGCAGCCGAGCGCGGGAAAGTTGCGGATGTGACGCATGATCTCCGGTCGGCCGCTCGGCGTGGTGGCGTTGATCGCGTGGCTGATCACTGTGAGTATCGGCATCTACATGCTGCACACCTGGATAGCGCGCGGCGGCCTGCGTGACCAGCGCGCGACCGGAGTGGGCGTGCCGCCCGCGGTCGTGTTCGGGCACGCGGGGGCCGCGCTGACCGGGCTGGCGGTCTGGCTGGGCTACCTGGCGAGCGGCTGGCGCCCGCTGGCCTGGGCGGGCGTGGGCCTGATCGGCACCGCGATCACCCTTGGCATCTGCACCGTGACCCTCTGGACTCCGTACCCGGTCCTCGCGGACGAAGCGGAGGAATCGGTCGCGGTGGCAGCCGGGCCGGCCGCGGCGCCCGGCAAGCCCGCCGCGCCCGGTGAGCCCGCGGCGCCTGGTGAGCCAGCGGAGACGTTCCGGGTGACGGACGAGATGATCGCGCGCCTGCTCGCCGAGCCCTTCCCGGCTCGGCGGCGGCGCCGGCTACAGCTGCTGCCGCTCATTCCCGCCTGTCACGGCTTCGCCGCCATCGCCACCTTCATGTCGGCCCTGCTTACCGTGGCGAGCCCGCGGTAAGGCAGGCTGGAAGCATGGCAGATGAGCTGACGATGATGGCGGTGCACGCGCATCCCGACGACGAGGCATCAAGCACGGGGGGCGTGCTGGCCGCATACTCCGCCCAGGGCATCCGTACGGTGGTGGTGACGTGCACGAACGGCGAGTTCGGCGATGCTCCCGGCGGGGTCAAGCCCGGGCAGGACGGGCACGACGAGCAGGAGGTGGCCCGCCACCGGCTCGCTGAGCTGCGGGAATCCTGCTCGATTCTGGGCGTGACCAACCTGGAACTGCTCGGTTACCACGACTCAGGCATGCCGGACTGGGACTACAAGGACCGGCCGGACGCGTTCTGCAACATCCCAGAGGCGGACGTGGCGGCGCGGATCAGCGGCCTGATCGAGCGGTACCGGCCGCAGGTGCTGGTCACTTACGACGACGAGGGCCCGTACCAGCACCCCGACCACGTGCACGCCAGCAGGTCCGCGCAGGCGGCGTTCGCGAAGAGCGGAACCGTCGCCAAGCTGTACCTCTCGGCGATGCGCGGCAGTGACTGGCGGAAGATCCACGAGGCGCTGCGCGAACTCGGCGAGGACGTGCCGAACGTCGAGAACGTGGACCCGGACGTGATCCGGCGGGGCATGGCCTCCGAGGAGCGCATCACCACCACCATCGACATCCGGTCGGTGCTCGCCCGCAAGCGGGAGGCGCTGTTCGCGCACGGCAGCCAGATCTCCGAGTCCTGGTTCAGCAAGATCCCGCCTCACATCGCGGCGGCCACCTTCGGCCGGGAGAGCTTCATCAGGGTCGCGGACAGCACCGGCGCGCCGCTGCCCGAGGACGACCTGTTCGCCGGGCTCCGGCCGTGACCGCCGAGCCTTACGCCGCCGCCGCCGCGGACCTGGTCGCACGGTCCGCGGCGGCCTACGCCTCGGCCGTGCCGGCGCAGCCGGCCGACGACGGTTTCTTCGGGCCTGCCAGCGTGGCCTGGCGGGTCGGCGGCGATCTTTCCGCGCCGGTGGCGGGGCTTCGCTCGCTGCTCGTCCAGGCGCTGCATCCGCTGGCCATGGCCGGCGTCGACCAGCACAGCGGCTGGCGGCGGGACCCGGTCGGCAGGCTGGCGGCCACGTCGGCGTACACGACCACCGTCACCTACGGCGACCGGGCCAGCGCCGGCCGGGTCGCCGCGCAGGTGCGGGCGATCCACGAGCGCGTCCGCGGCGTGGACACGGTCACCGGGCGGCCGTACGCGGCAGGCGACCCGGCGCTGCTGCGGTGGGTGCACGCGGCCCTGGTCGATTCCGCCCTGGTGGCCTGTGAGCTATTCGGCACGCCGCTGACCGGCGAGGACGCGGACGCCTACGTGCGCGAGATGACGATCGCGGCCGAGCTGCTCGGGGTGCCGCACGGACAAGTCCCTGCCAGCGTGGCCGAGCTGCGGCGGTACCTGGAGGAAGTCCGGCCCGAGCTGCGCCGCACGCCGGCCGCCGCGGAGTCGATGGGCTACCTGCTTGACCCGCCGGGCCTCGACGAGGAGATCGCCGAGCTGTGGCAGGACATCAGGGACGCGGCGGTGGCCTCGCTGCCCGGCTGGGCGCGGGAAGAATACGGCTACCCCGCGCCGGAGCCGCTGACCGGCGCCCGCCGCGAGGAGATCCGCCAGGCGCTCGGCGTCCTCGACGCGGTGTTCCTCGGCGAGCCCGGCGTGCTCGAGGCCAGGCAGCGGCTCGCCGTCCGGACGCGCTCCGCCGAGGCGGCTGGCCGAGGGAACAGTTGACGGCACGCAGACGACTGCGGGTCAGGCGAGGGCTGGCCGCGCTGCGGCTCGCGGCGCGCGGCGGCGCGCGGTACACCGTCAGCGCTCCCCGGCTGTTCGTCGCGGCGGGTGAGCACAGGGAGCGGCTGCGCAACGACCTGGCGCTGCGGACCGCGCAGGACGTCACCGACACCCTTGGCACGATGAAGGGCGTGCTGATGAAGCTCGGCCAGATGGCAAGCTACGTTGACGACGGCCTGTCACCGGCGGCAAGGCGCACGCTCAGCCGACTGCAGGACAGCGTGCCGCCGATGAGCCCCGAGCTTGCCGCGCAGGTCGTCACCGAGGAGCTCGGCCTGCCGCCGGAGCGCGCGTTCGCGACCTGGGATCCGCAGCCCATCGCCGCCGCGTCGATCGGGCAGGTGCACCGCGCGATCAGCAACGACGGCCGCGCGGTCGCGGTGAAAGTGCAGTACCCGGGCATCGCCGAGACGATCGAGGCCGACCTCGGCAACGTGGCCCTGCTGCGCCGGATGCTGCGGATCGTCGCGCCGCAGCAGGACGTCGCCGCGCTGCTCGCTGAGCTGCGGGAACGGATCACCGAGGAGCTCGACTACCGCAAGGAAGCGCGCAACCAGCAGCTGTTCGCCGACTACTACCGCGGCCACCCCACGATCACGGTGCCGGAGATCGTGCCGGAGCTGTCCACCCGCCGGGTCGTCACCAGCGAGCTTGCCGACGGCGCCAGGTTCGCCGAGCTGGCCACCTGGTCCCAGGCCGAGCGCGACCTGGCCGCGGAGACGATCTACCGCTTCGTGTTCCGCAGCCTGTACGAGGCGCACGCCTTCAACGGCGACCCGCACCCTGGCAACTACCTGTTCGGCGGCGGCGGCCGGGTGACCTTCCTCGACTTCGGGCTTGTCAAGCACTTCAGCTCCGGCGAACTGCGGCCGCTGGTATCGATGGTCAGGCACCTGTGCGTCGAGCGCGACCCGGAGGCCTTCCGCCGGGCCATGGAGCAGGCCGGCTTCCTGACCCCGGGCGCGCCGCTGCCCACCGATCAGGTCGTCGAGCACATGGCCGTGTTCTACGACACCGTCCGCGAACGCGGGCCGCGGACGATGACCGGGGAGTACGCCTCCGCGGTCACCAGGCGGTTCTTCGACTTCCGCAGCCCGCTGGCCGCCTACGCGGCCATCCCGAGGTCGTACGTGATCCTGCAGCGGATCAACCTCGGGCTGTTCGCCCTGCTCGGCGAGCTGTCCGCGACCGCGGACTGGCGCGGCATCGCCGAGGAGATCTGGCCGTTCGTCCAGGGTCCCGCCTGCACGCCGATGGGCGAGGCGGAGACCACCTGGAAGGCAGCGCGGAAGGTGCCCGCGCACCACTGACCGTTCTGATTAAAAGATCTTTTCTTTCAGAACGAACGGCCGGTCACAGGATCGGGAACGGGAACAGGTCAAACGGCCTGAGGTACTGGGTGGGAGTGAAGCTGGCGAACTCCGGCGCGGTCGGCACGACGGTGTTGCCGGACTCGTAAATGTTGAAGTCCGGGCCAAGCGAGGCGGCCTCGGCGTTCAGCTCGGCCGGGGACGGCACGTTCCAGTGGCCGGTGGACATGCGGTTCAGCAGCACCTTCATCGAGGTGACGATCTCGGCCGGGGTGAACGCGCAGTGGCCCGCGCGGCTGACGAACAGCTGCTGGAGCAGGGGACCGCGGCCGGCGCTGTCCACGACGCTGCGGTAGGCCTGCTCGTTCTCCGGCACGACGAGGCCGTCACCGATGGTGTGCACGGTGAGGGTGGGCACCGTGATCTCGCCGTTGTAGGCGATGTTCTGCGCCAGGTAGGCCACAGCGGACGGCTTGGCGGCGATCCGCGGCGCGCTGTTCAGCGTCTGCAGGTCCTTGCCCAGGCTGAGCCCGGCGGCCTGGTAGAGCGCCTTGACCTCGGCCAGGTCGGCGGACTTGGCCAGGTCGGCGAAGTAGTTCACGCCGGTGTTCCACGACGGGTTGCCGCCCGCCACGTCCTCGAGCTGGGCGCGGAAGTCCAGGACGAACGGGAACGTCACCTCGGTGTCCCACAGGTACTGGTTGAGCTCTTGCGCGGCGTAGTCGGTCGCGGCCGGTTCCGGCGACAGCGGAGTGAACCAGCCGGGGGTGTCGCCGAGCGCCGCGACCAGGGCGATCCTGGCCTGGCCCTGAGGCGTCTTCTGGGCGTTGGCGATGGCCTCTTCGCCGGCCGCCAGGTTGTCGGCCGCGTCGGCGTCGGAGATGTTCACGATCTTCACGTTGGGGGCGATGAGCTGCTGGAACGCGAACGCGGCGTCCAGCGCGGTGTTCCAGGTCGCCACGCCGCCTGACAGCACGCCGCACAGCGGCAGCGCCGCGCTGAACAGGCTCGGGTCATCCTGGATCAGCCCGGCGGTGATCATCCCGCCGAGCGAGGCGCCCCAGGCGATCGTGTGGCTGGGCCTGCCGTAGGTCTGGTCGAAGGTGTCGACGGTGGCGACCTGGTCGGTGAGCGCGGACTTGACGGCCCAGCCGGTGATCGCGTACGAGGAGCCCGCGATCGCGTAGCCGTTGCCGAGCAGCCAGCTCTGGGTGACCGGGTCGCTCACGTCCTGGGCCGGATTGGCGTCGCCCGGGACCACGTAGCCGTGGCTGTAGAGGAACAGCGTGCCGTTCCACGCGCCGGCCGGGCACTGGATCAGGTACGTCGAGCCGTCGGTGAACGCCCCGGTCTTCGTTGTCACCGCGCCGGTACCGCCGCACGTGCTCGGGGCCGCCGCCGCGGGGGTTGCGCCAGCCGCGGCCAGCCCGCCGATGACCAGGCCCGCCGCGAGGGCCATCCCTGCCAGTCTCTTCATCCTCGCCATCTGCCACGCTCCCGAGTGGTCGATCCCAGCCGGGACGTAACTTACCGGTAACCTTGGGCGAGATGTAGGTTCACGGCGCAAGTTGGGCGAAAGTGTTATATGCCTCGGCAGAACAGGGTGACGCCGTACGGGGAGCTGATCGCGGTCGCTGACCGCGGCATGTTCTGGGGGAACCGCGGCGTGCTGCACGACGACCAGGGCAGGCTGGTCCGCTATTCGGCGGCCCGGGCGTGGCTGATCTGCGTGCTGGAATTCAAGGGGCGACGCAGGACGCTGACGACGCCCGGCCGGCTGACCGAGCTGTTCTTCCTTGACGAGGCCACCGGGCTCGCCGCCGGTCACCGGCCGTGCGGGGAATGCCGTCGCGGCGATTACCAGGCGTTCAAGCGCGCCTTCGGCTTCGGTTCCAGCGGCGCACCGCAGATGGACGCCCGGCTGCACGCGGACCGGCTGGTCCGGCCCGGGGTGCGCCGCAGCTACACCGCCCCGCTGTCCGCGCTGCCGGACGGGACCATGGTGGAGGTCTGCGGGCAGCCGTCGCTGGTCTACGAGGGCGGGCTGCTGGCCTGGGCGCCTGGCGGCTATGCGGCGCGGCAGGCGATCGAGCCCTCGGCCGAGGTGACGGTCATCACACCGCGGGCGACGGTGGCCGCGCTCACGGCGGGCTACCGGCCGGCCGTCCATCCCTCGGCCGCTCGCAGTTCGTCGAATGCCCGCGGCGGGTGAGGGTCGAGCGCGAGGAACGCCTTGATGCTGAGCGCGCAGTCGAGTGGGCTGGCGTGGGTCGTGTCGCACTCCAGGTCGTAGCGGCCATGGGCGTGTACTCGTTCGTGCTGGGCCATTGCCGCGCCTAGGTCGCGGTCGCCGCGCAGGCGCGTGCGGCGTTCCAGGTCCTGCTCGGCACACCTGACGCCGACGAAGATGACGTCGAAGTCCTCGAGGACGGCCAGGCAGTCGAGCAGCCGCCACCGCTCGCTCAGCACGTGGTCGGCGACCACGTTGTTGCCGGCGGCCGCCATTCCTGCCACAGCCCGGTGGAATCCGGCCCGGGTGCGGGCGAGCACCAGGTCCAGTTCGGCCGGGCTCAGCTCCAGGGTGCGCTGCCTGGCCCGCATGGCGTTGATGGCGTCCACGGGCAGGTGAAACCAGGGCTCATCGAGGACGCGCAGCAGCTGCTCCGCGATGCTCGTCTTGCCCGAGCCCGACGCGCCGTTCAGCAGGACGATCCGTCCCGGTGGGCCGATGATGCCGCCGGTCATGGGGTCACGACCATCCCGTCGTACGCGGCCTGGTAGCGGGCCTGGCCGACGCGGGCGAGCATGTCGGCGGACATGTGGGTCAGCAGGACGCGGCCGGCGGTCAGGTCGCGTTCGTGGTCGGCTAGGTCCGCGTGGCTGAGGTGATGGGGCACCTTCTTGTCCCAGTGGTAGGCCTCTGCGATGAGCAGGTCCGCGCCTTTCGCCGCCTGCGCGATCTCCTGCGTCCAGGCGGTATCGCCGGTGTAGGCGATGACGGTGCCGCCCAGGGTTAGCCGCAGGATGAGGGCCGGCGCGCCGCTCGGATGGCTGGCCTGGAACGCCTCTATCGTCACTCCCGCCACCTGTTGGCTCTGGCCGCGGCCCGGCTCTAGCTCGGTGACGGCGACCTCGAAATTCCTGCGGACCCGGGACGAACCGGGGAACAGGCATTCCATGGCCTCGGTCAGCCGCTGGCTGGTGCCGAGCGGGCCGGCCACGGCGATTGGCGTTTTGCGGCGCGAGAACTGGCCGTCCAGGATCAGGAACGGGAGGCCGCCGAAGTGGTCCCCGTGCAGGTGGGACACGAAGACGGCGCCGACCTCCCGCGGATCGAGCCCGCCGCGCCGCAGCGCGGTCAGCGACGTCGCGCCGCAGTCCAGCAGGACCGGCGCCTGCTCGCCGTGGCGGAGATGGATGCAGGGCTGGAACCTGCCCCCGCTGCCGAAGGCATCGCCGCAGCCTGCGAACGTCACCGTGACGGCGCCGTCGCCTCGTCGTGAGTGATCTGACGTCACCATGACCCCGTTAATCTCGTCCCCAGCTAACGAGATACTGGTACCCGACGCGGCGGCCCGCAACTGGCAGGACCGGGGAGCGGCGCGGGATATCGTTCGGCATGAGCGACGGTGACGCGGGCAGGCGGGGAGACGGCGCTCGGGTGAGCGTTCGCAGGATCGCGGCCGGGGATCAGGACGAGTTCCTGCGGCTGGCACGGGCCAGCATCGACCTGCACTACCCGTGGTACACGATGCCGACCACGCCGCGGGAGTTCGGCGTCTACCTCACGCGCTTCGAGCAGCCCACGGCCGAGGGACTGGTCGTCTGCATGCGCGACGGCGGAGGGCTGGCGGGGATGATCACCATCGACAGCATCGTCCGCGGGCGCTTCCAGTCCGCCAGCCTGAGCTACGCGGCCTTCGCGCCGAGCGCCGGCCGGGGCTACATGTCCGAGGGGCTGGGCCTGGTGCTGCGCTACGCGTTCCAGCAGTTGCGGCTGCACCGGCTGGAAGCCAGCATCCAGCCAGGTAACCAGGCCTCGCTGCGCCTGGTCCAGCGGCACGGCTTCCGCAGGGAGGGCTACTCGCCCGACATGCTGTACATCGACGGCGCCTGGCGGGACCATGAGCGGTGGGCCATTACCCGCGAGATGACAGATATCCCGCCGGTTGACCCGCATCCCACCCTGCCCGCCCGCTGAGGGTCCTGCCCGCCCGCTGAGGGTAATGAGTGTGGCACCGCATACCGTTCTGGGTACGCGGTGCCACACCCACTACCCGTAAACCGCAAGGGGAGTGGCGGGTGTGGCCAGAGTGAACCAGGGGGTGAGGACGGGGACGGGGACAGGCGGCTGGGCGGTGGGCGGTGGGCGGTGGGCGGCTAAGCCGACGTAGAAGATGCCAAGGCCCAGCGCGACGCAGATGCCGGCGATGATCCAGAAGCGGACGACGATCGTGGTCTCGGCCCACCCGCTCAGCTCGAAATGATGCTGCAGCGGCGCCATCTTGAAGACCCGTATCCCTCGCCCTGTTCTGATCCTGGTCACCTTGAACACGGTTACCTGAATCACGTCGGACATCGTGATGATCACGAACAGCCCGCCGAGCAGGAACAGCAGCAACTCGGTGTGGGTGGTGATGGCCAGGCCGGCTAGCGCGCCGCCGAGGGCCAGCGACCCGGTGTCGCCCATGAAGATCTTGGCCGGCGGCGCGTTCCACCACAGGAACCCGATGCAGGCGCCCATCACGGTGGCGGCGACGATGGCCAGGTCCTGCGGGTCGCGGACGTCGTAGCAGCCCTGGGCCAGGTAAACCGTGCAGTCGTTGCGCAGCTGCCAGATGCCGATGATCATGTAGGCGGCGAGCGCGAGGATCGCCGCGCCGGTCGCCAGGCCGTCGAGACCGTCGGTGAGGTTCACGGCGTTCGAGGTCCCCGACACCATGAGGATGACCCAGACGACGAACAGGACGGGCCCGAGCGCTATGCCGAAGTCCGAGTAGAAGGACAGGTGGGTGGACGCGGGGGTGAGGTCGTAGCCGTCGGGGAACCTGATCGCGAGCACCGCGAAGATCCCGCCGACGACCGCCTGGCCCGCGAGCTTCGCCCCGCTGCGCAGGCCGAGGCTGCGCTGCATGTACAGCTTGATGAAGTCGTCCAGGAAGCCGACGAGGCCGAGGCCGGTCATCAGGAACATCACGAGCAGCCCGGATGCGGACATGGGATCGCCGGTGACGAGGTGACCCACCAGGTAACCCGCGAGCGCCGCGGTGATGATCACCGTGCCGCCCATGGTGGGCGTGCCGCGCTTGGACATGTGCCCGGCCGGGCCGTCCGACCTGATCTCCTGGCCGAGGCCGCGCTGGCTGAAGACCCTGATCGCCAGCGGGGTGCCGAAGAGCGCGCAGAACAGCGAGACGGCGGCGGACAGCAGGACGGTCTTCACCTGGTCGCCTCCAGCTCTAGCTCGGCCGCGAGACCCTCGAGCCCGGCAGCGCGCGATGCCTTTATCAGTACGACGTCACCGGGCTTCAGCCTGTTCGCCAGCATCGCGACCGCGCCGGCGCCGTCCGGCGCGGCGATGGCCTCGCCATGCCAGGACCGCACGCCGCGGGCGGCCGTCAAGATGGGCGCCGCCTCGTCGCCGACCGCGATCAGCCCGGCCAGCCCGGCGTTGGCGGCGAACTCGCCGACCTCGGCGTGGCTGGCCTGCGAGAAATCGCCGAGCTCGGCCATGTGCCCGAGGACCGCGAACCCGCGGCCGTCCCGCGCCAGGTGCCGCAGGGCGTCGATGGCGGCGCGCACCGACTCGGGGTTCGCGTTATAGGCGTCGTTGATGATCGTCACTCCGTCCGCCCGCTGGCGGACCTCCATCCGCCACCGGCTGCGCGCGACCGCGGCGCACAGCCCGTCGGAGATCTCGCCGAGGCCGAGGCCGAGCTCGCTGGCCAGTGCGGCGGCAGCCAGGGCGTTCGGTACGTTATGCGCGCCGTGCAACCGCAGGCTGACCGGCGCGGAACCGTCCGGTGTCAGCAAGGTGAAACTGGCGCGACCGAGGTCGTCGAGGCGGATGTCCGCAGCCAGGAACGACGGCTGGGGCGCACGGGCCGCAAGGGGTGCACGGGG
>JASHTQ010000225.1 GCA_030040475.1 Streptosporangiaceae bacterium | reverse complement strand
CGCCGGCCCGGCGGGCGTTGGCACTGCGGGCGTCGGCACCGCGGGCGTCGGCACCGCGGGCGTCGGCACCGCGGGCGAGGGCGCCGCCGTGGGCGCTGCCGCGGGATGAGGGATGGGAACCCAGGGACCGCGGCGGCTGCTGACCTTCCGGCTTGACACCGAGCAGCGGCAGCGGCTGCGGGCCCGGCTGACCCGCGAGGGCCGGACGATGTCCGAGGTGGTGACCCACGGCCTGCGCCAGTACGTGCAGCGCTCCGTTCCTGCAGTTCCTGTGGTTCCTGTGGTTCCTGTGGTTCCTGTGGTGGCGCGGGCGGCGGGCAGGCCGGTGCTGCCCGAGCGGGTGGCCGCGCGGCTGCGCGAGCTGCGTTCCTCCGGGCGCAGCGACCTGCTGTCGGCGACGCTGGCGGCGCTGAGCGAGGCGGGCTGGCCGCTGCGCCCGCTCGCGGACGCCCTCGGCATCAGCCCGCAGGCGGTGCAGGCGCGGGTGCGCCGCCGGGTATCCGGGCAGCTGCGCGAGCATGTGGACGGCTGCGAGCCGCCGCCGCCGTTCCCGCAGCGGCGGATGGCAAGCGCGGCAGGCTTCCGCCCGCACCTGACGATCAGGATCGACCACGCGCTGCGCGTGGCAGCGCACCGGGCGGCCGCGCACGACGGCCGCTCGCTGAGCCAGGTGGTCGAGGCCATCCTTGACCGGTACCTACGGCACGGGCTGAACGACGCGGACTAGCCGCCTCGCCCTTCGTCCGGGGCTCGGCCTTCGTCCGGGCCAGGCCGGCCCGCACCGCGGCTACCGGCGGGAGAGCACCAGGATCATCCGCCAGGCGTCCGCCGCCGACACGGGTGAGTCCGTGGCGAAGTCGCCGTAGCTGGCGACGATCGCGAACCCGCCCGCCAGCCGGATCGCGGCGGCGAGCTCGGTGGCGGTCCAGAACCTGTTCGGCACCACGTCGGTGACGGTGCGAACCGGGCCGCCCGGCTTGCGGTAGGTGACGCTGACCCGCTCCCTGGTGACCTGCGTGACCGGGTCGATGTGGTCGTACGCGCCCCAGCGCACGCTGACCGTCCCGCCGTCGACCGTGCTGCTCCACTCGCTGCTGGTCCGGCGGTTGGCGGAGAGGTAGTCCGCCGGGTGCGCGAGCTCGGCGATGTACAGGCCGCCGGGGCGCAGGTGCCGCGCCACGCAGGCCAGGTGCGCCAGCAGGTCGTCGAGCGTGAACAGGTGGCACAGCGAGTTCAGCATGGTAATGGCGAGGTCGAAGTCGCCGGGGATGCTGAAGTCCCGCATGTCGGCTTCGACCACGGTCAGCTCGACCCCGGCCGCCGCGGCCATGTCCGTGGCCCTCTTGCACATCGCCGCAGACAGGTCGAGCGCGGTCGCGTCAATGCCGCGACGCGCGAGTTCGCGGGCGTGCTCGGCGGGGCCTGCGGCGAGCTCGAGGACCCGGCGCGGCGGGCCTTCTGCGGGCTCGCGGTGCCGCCCGAACCAGCGCAGCAACGCGTCGACCTCGGCAGGGACCTCGCGGTACGCGCAGGCCGCCTCGTAGAACTCCGGCTCGTCATAGATTCCAGGCACCGAACCATGATGCCCGACCGCGCCGCCGGCCGTCGCCCGCCGTAACCGGACTAGCCGCGCGTGGCGGGCCTGCGGCAGACTGTCCGCATGATGACAGAGAGCCAGGCGCTGGAGACCCTCACGCGTGAGGACCCGGAAGCGGCTGGCGACGCGAAGGCCGCCCTGGCCTGGCTGACCGGCGACGAGGGCCTGGAGACGATCTCGCTGCTGCGGCTGCAGGAGTTTCTCTGGTACGCGCTGCCTGTCAAGTGGCCGATGTCCACGCCGGGCCGAGTCGGCGTTGCCCGGGCTCTCGGCCGCCTGTTCGTGCTGGCCGGGCTGGACCGCTACGCCGGAGTGTGCTCCTCGGCCGGCACCGAGAAGATCATCACCGCCTACGCTGACGGACACGAGGAGGGCATCGCCGCCTACACCGAGGCCATCGAGGCGTCGAACGCCGCGCCGCCCGACACCGACCTGCTTGCCTGGGGGTCGGTCATGGGGCCGCAGGAGCGCGCCGCCTACGACGCCTGCGCCGCCGCGCTCGAGCTCGCCTTTGCCTCCGGCGAGCTGAGCGTGGGAGCCCGCGGCTGGCGGACCAAGCGGGTGGAGCTCGTCAACCGCTGGCTGACCGGAGGTGCCACCCCCGGAGGAGAAGACCCCCTCCAGACGAGCGCCGCCGGCGGGGCTGCCCGCCCCCCCGTGCCCCCGGGGGGCACCGACACCTGGCTCGGCCGGATCAGCGCCGAGCGGATCGACGCGTGGGCGCACGGCCGTCCCGGCGAGCGGTCACGGCTGGCCCGCGTGCTCATCCCGCGCCTGCTCGAGCCGCCGACGCTGCCCGATGACCCGCTGCCGACGCTGCGCTGGCTGCTCGGTCACGCGGACCCGGGACTGCGGCTCACCGCCCGCTACTACATCGCGCCCGCCCTGGTCACCGAGGCGGTAGATACGTTCGGCTGGCGTGACCAGCTGGTCGGCACGCTGCGCCAGGAACTCGACGTGTTCCCGCTGCACACGCTGCGCGGGATGGCGCAAAGCGAGATGGGAGCCATCCGGCGCAGCCGTACCAGCCTGGTGCTGACCAAGACGGGCAAGCTGATGGCGGCCGACCCGGCGGCCCGGTGGCATATCGGCACGGCGGCGCTGATCGGACCCGATGACGGGCCGACCCCGGACTTCTCCGTCGCGGTGCGCGAGGCCGCGCTGCTCGTGATCCTCACCAGCGGGCCGACCGGCTACGACGAGCTGACCAAGCTGCTGACCGACATCCACGGCGCGGAGGGCTGGGCGTCGGGCAGCAGCACCGGCCTGTCCAGCGCGATCCGCACCGAGCTCTACACGCTCAGGCACCGGCTGTGGGCGCTGCACCTGCTCGGCACCGAGCGCGGCTTCACCGCGCCGCTGTCGCTGACCGAGACCGGGGTCGCCGCGGCCCTGTCCGCGCTGCTCGCCCGCGCCCTGCGCCCGCGCCATCACCTGGGCCTGGGCTAGCGCAGCTCGACTAGCGGAGGCGCGGCCCGCGCCGGCGGTCACCAGGTCAGGGGAAAGTAGCCGGTGTAGTTCTCGGCGAGGGTGGTGGCGGCCGCCCGGGAGGAGATGACGTAGCGGAGCTGGGCGATCTGCAAGGCGGCGCCGAACTCGTCGCTGTGCGGGTCCACGTGCAGCATCGAGGTCATCCACCAGGAGAAGTGGGTGGCGCGCCAGACCCGGGCCAGGCAGGTGTCCGAGTACGCGTCGACGAGGTCCTCGTTTCCGTCGTGTAGCAGGCTGACCAGCGCCTTGGCCAGGACGGTCACGTCGGCCATGGCCAGGTTGAGGCCCTTGGCGCCGGTCGGCGGGACGATGTGCGCGGCGTCGCCTGCCAGGAACAGGCGCCGGTAGCGCATCGGGTAGGCGACGAAGCTGCGCATCGGCGAGATGGCCTTCTCGGAGATCGGGCCCTCCTTCAGGTCCCACCCGGGGATGCCCAGCCGGTGCTGCAATTCGGTCCAGATGCGCTCGTCCGGCCAGCGCTCGATGTCCTCGTCGGCGGGTACCTGCAGGTAGAGCCGGCTCACGTGCGGGGTGCGCATGGTGTGCAGCGCGAATCCGTCTGAGTGCCTGGAGTAGATGAGCTCGTCGGTGGACGGCGCCACGCTGGCCAGGATGCCCAGCCACGAGAACGGGTACTCGCGCTCGGCTATCTGGACCAGGCCTTCTGGCATCGAGTCCCGGCAGATGCCGTGGAACCCGTCGCAGCCCGCGATCGCGTCGCAGCTGACCTCGTGCCGCCTGCCCGCCGGGTCGGTGTAGCGGAGCACCGGGCGGTCGGTGTCAAGCTCGGCCACCGACGTGTCGCTGATCTCGAACTCGATCGTGGCGCCCGCCGCGAGCCTGGCCTGGATCAGGTCCTTGACGATCTCGGTCTGCGCGTAGATCGTCACCCAGCGGCCGCCAGTCAGGTCGCGGAAGTCCAGGTGGTGCCGCTCG
>JASHTQ010000017.1 GCA_030040475.1 Streptosporangiaceae bacterium | reverse complement strand
TTCGGGATGAAGCTGGCCGCCCGGATCAGCGCGTCCCTGACCTCCTGCGGGCTTTCCACCCGCGGGTTCAGCGGGTTGATCACCCCGACGTAGGCGGTCTGGGCCACGCCGCCGGCGTCGTCGCGGAGGTTCTCGCCGATCAGCTGGTAGACCGGGTCCTTGTCCCGCTCGCTGGCCAGCTGGATCAGGAAGTACCCCGCGTTGATGCCGAACATCGACGGCAGCAGGTCGCTGTACGGCACGTCCGCGGAGTGCACCGAGTCCCGGTCGCCGCCGGGGCAGGTGTGGACGCCGATGCTGGCGCGTTCCTGCGCCGAGAACCGCTCCATCACGCGGTTGTTCAGCTCGATGAAGTGCGGCAGCATGCCCCGCCCGGTCCACGGGTTGCGGGGGTCGGCCCGGGTGGCCAGCCGCCCCTCGGTGAAGTCGACCGACACCCGCGCCGCCCCGGCCGCGAACGCCTGCCTGATGTCCTTCTCGCACTCGTTTACGAGGTCGTCCTCGAACTGCTCCCGGGTGTAGCCGGGAATCGCCTCATCGAGGGGGTACAGCAGGGCGAGCATGGACGGGGCGATCACCGCCTGCTTCATCGGCCGGTTTGCCAGCGCGATCGACTTACGCAACGTGTCCGCGGCGTAGGTCTTGTACCGGAACGGCCCGCCGGTCAGCCGGGGCAGCTGCCGGTTGTGCCCGTCGGCGAAGATCGCGAAGTACTGCCCGCCGTCCCCGGCCAGGTGGCCGGCCAGCCCGGTGCCGGCCAGCGTGTCGGTGATCGGGTAGGTGGCAAAGCTCGACCAGCGCTGCTCGCCGTCGGAGATGATCGGCGCGCCGGTCGCCTCCAGGTGCTCGATCGAGTCCCTGACCGCCTTGTCCTGCTCGGCCTCCAGCTCCTCGCGGGTGATCTCGCCCGCGTCGTAGCGCGCGTAGGCCCGCTGTAGCCAGCTCGGCCGCGGCAGCGAGCCCACCGGCTCGGTCGGGATCCCGGTCGCGGTCCTCGGGTCATAATCGGTCATGGCTCTGGTCCTCCTTGGCTCGTCGGCGAGCGCGGCGGACCCTGCTCAGCAGGCAAATGCGTTCGGCCCGGCGGAACAATGTCCGTTCGCCGAGGCAGGGACCCAGGCTCGTTAGGTATAGAGAGAGACCGGCCTGTCTCTATGGTTAGGTGGAGCATAAACCTGCCGCCGGCGACGGTCAACGGGGTGTTACAGGGTTATTTCGGGCCCGGGTCTTGGCCGGCCTGCCCGCTCCGAGTACAGTGAGTGAGACCGGTCTGTCTCTTAGGCGATCGGCTGGCAACGAGGTCAGCCGGGTAGCCGGAGAGCGCGATCCCGCCTGCCCGGAACTGGCCGTGGCCCTTTGGTGGTGCCTGATGGACACGGACCCGAGGCCGGATTCCCGCCCGGCGCTTGACCGCCTGCTGCGCACCCGGGTGCTGGTGTGCGACGGCGCGATGGGGACGATGCTGCATTCGGCCGGGGTTCCGCTTGACCGGTCCCTGTCCGAGCTCAACCTGGCCAGGCCCGATCTCGTCCGTGACCTGCACGCGGCGTACCTGGCGGCCGGCGCGGACATCGTGCAGACCAACACCTTCGACGCCAACCGGCTGCGGCTGGCCCGGGCCGGCCTGCAGGACGGCGTGGCGGAGATCAACATCGCCGGGGCGCGCCTCGCGCGCGAGGCCGTGCGGGAAGCCGGCTCCCGCGCGCTGGTGGCGGGCAGTGTCGGACCGGTGGTGAGCGCCGCGGCGCCGCGCACCCCGCACGCGGATCGCGAGCCGATCCTGCGCGAGCAGATCGCCATCCTGGCCAGCTGGGTCGATCTGATCATCCTGGAGACCTTCGGCGACACCGAGTCACTGGCACAGGCCGCGTCCGTCGCGCTCGCCGAGTGTGACCTGCCGGTGATCGCCCAGCTCACCTTCGGCGACGACGGCAAGACCCTGGGCGGCGAGGAACCCCGCGCCGCGGCGGCCGCGCTCGCCGAGCTGAAGGTGACGGCGATCGGCGCGAACTGTACCATCGGGCCGGCCGTGCTGCAGGACGTCGTGGCCGGGCTCGCCGCCGGAGCCGCGCTGCCGATCAGCGTCCAGCCCAACGCGGGCGTGCCTCGCCGTCTCGGGCGCCAGCTGCGCTATGCGCGCGACACCGAGTACTTCGCGGAGGCGTCCCGCCGGTTCGCCGCCACCGGCGCATCGCTGGTGGGCGGATGCTGCGGCACCACCCCGGCGCACATCAGGGCAATGGCACGCGCAGTGAAGGGCCTGCGGCCCAGGCCGGGCACGGCTCCTCCCGGTCCCGCCCGGCGGCCGACGGCGGTGCTGGCCATGCCGCCGAAGCCAGCGCCCCGGCCGCCGGCCGGATGGCTGGACCGGGGCAGCTTCGTGGTGGCGGCCGGAGTGCGGACGCCGGGGGGGCAGGACATCCCGCAGTTTACGAGCCACGCGGCCGGACTCGTCTCGGCCGGCGCGGATCTCCTGGCGATCATCGGCCAGGAGACCTCCGCGCGCGTCAGCCCGGTGGCGGCCGCGGCCGTGCTGCGAGAACGGGCCGGAGCCGACGTCATGGTCGACACCGAGACGGCAGGCCGGAGCCTGGCCGCGCTTCAGGCCGACCTGCTCGGCGGTTACGCGCTCGGCGTGCAGACCGTGGTGTGCAGGAGCGGAACGCCGTGGGCGGTCGGCGACTACCCGGACCCCGCCTCCCTTGGCGAGGTCGATTCGGTCCGTCTCATCGCGGTACTGGCAGGACTGAACGAGGGAGCAGACTGGCGCGGCGTTCCCGTGCCCGACCGGACCCGCTTCGTGATCGGCGCCTGCGTCCACACCGCGACGGCCGACCGGAGCCACGAGCTGGCCAGGTCCAGGGAAAAGGCTGAAGCCGGCGCCCATTTCCTGGTCACGGACGTGATCTACCACCCCGACGCCACCTTGCGCCTGCTCAGCGAGCTGCGCAAGCACGGTACCGACGTGCCGGTCCTCGCCGTCTTCGCGCCGTTCAGCGACCCCAAGGCGGTCATGCGGGTCATCCACGAGGTCCCGGGCGCCGCGCCCCCGTCTCCGGCGGAAGCCGAGCGCGCCGCGGCCGACCCCGTTTCCGCCATGCTGGACAGCGTCGGCCGACTCCGCGGACTCATCGCCGGGGTGCTCATCCACCCCCCAGCCGAACCCGATGACCGGATGACCGGCCTGGTCGCCGAGCTGGCCGGCCTGCGGTGGGCGTCGTGACCTCGACGGCCGGCCCGACCACGGCCGGATCGGAGCCCGGCGCCCTCGCGGTGGGCGCGACGCCTGGCACGGATCCGCTTCCTGGCCTGGTGTCGGGATTGTCGCGGCAGAACTCGGTGTACCGGCGCATGATGGCCGCGTGCGACAAGCTCGCCGGCGCCGCCGTCCAGGGGGCCGATGCCATCGAGCTGACCAGGATCTTCGCAGAGACAGCCGGTAAGACCGTGATCCTGCTGGATCCCGAGCTCCGGCCGCAGGCCCGGGCGGCCAGCACCGGATCGGCGCAGGTGACGGACGGATGGGATCCCGGCGATGCCAGCATCAACCGGCTGCTCGGCGTGCTGACCGCCGAGCGCAGGCCGCTCCGGGTGCCGCCCATCCCGGGCTCCGCACTCGCGCGCGGCTGCCTGGCCACCCCGGTCATCGTGGCCGACACCATCCTCGGTTACCTGCTGGTACTTGACGAGACAGCCGCGGGCGCGGACGACGTGGATCTCATCGTGGCCAGCTATGCAGCGACGTTGTTTGCCCTCACGCTGGCCAGGACGCAGACAAGCCTGGAACTCGCCCTGCGCTACCGGGGAGCGATGGTAGACTCCCTGGTCAGCGGGCACTTCCTGGACAGCCAGGACGCTCGCGGCAAGGCCCGCGCCCTCGGCGTCGCCGACGGGCAGCCCTTCCGGGTCGCGGTCGTCCGGGTCAGCGCCACGGCCACGTCCCAGCCGCGGCGGCCTGGCGAGCAGGACCTTGGTAGGGAGCTGATCTCCTGCCTGGCGAGCTCCATCCAGGGCGCGGTCACCGTCCGCGGACCTGAGCTGGTCATGCTCCTGCCGGAGCAAGACGCGGCCGGCCCGTCGGCCCGCGACACCGGCTCCGCGGGGGCGCGTACCGAGCTGCTTTTGCGGCAGGCTGACGTGGGCGGGGTGACGTGCGGGCTAAGCGAGCTTGCCTGGGCGCCCGAGATGGCGCCCCAGGCATTGCGGCAGGCCCAGCACGCTATCGAGCTGGGACTCCGGCTCGGCCGCGCCGACCAGACGATCTGCTACGAGGAACTCGGCATCTACCGGCTGCTGCTGCAGGTCGGCGACATGAACCAGTTGTGGCAATTCGCCCAGGATGTGCTGGGCCCGCTGATCGACTACGACGCCCGGCACAAGGTCAACCTCGTCGGGACCCTGTCCGTTTACCTGAACCGGCACGAGAGCCTCAAGCAGACGGCCCGGGTTCTGCGCGTGCACGTCAACACGGTTGCGTACCGCATCCAGCGCATCGAACGGCTGACGTCGCTGGACCTGACCAACCCGGACCACCGGCTGAGCGCGCACGTCGCCACGAAGATCATCGAGTCGCAGCAGCCAGTCGGGCGCTTACCAATGTCCTGTACATATGTTCGATGTCCTGTACATATGTTCGACACGCGATGACCGGACGGCGCGGGCGATCATCCGTGACGAGGCGCTGCGCCTGTTCGCGGCGCGTGGCCCTGGCGGGGTGACGGTGCGGCAGATCTGGCGGGTGATCACGAGGAGGTGCTTAACGCGTTCCTGCGCAAGGCCCGCTGAACCTGCCGGATGAGGGGCGGTCGCGGTCACCGGGGACGTCCCCCGCGGCGGCGGCCCGCAACTCGGCAACCGCCGCGCTGCGGCCGACCGGGTGATTGAACACGGCACTGCCCGCGACCAGTATGTCCGCGCCGGCGGCAACAGCGCCTGGCGCGGTTGCCGGGCCGATCCCCCCGTCGACTTCCAGGTCGATCGCCGCGCCTGCCTCGTCGATAAGACGCCGGGCAGCGGCGATCTTTGGTTCCATCGCCGTGATGTACCGCTGGCCGCCGAAGCCGGGATTGACGGTCATGATGAGAAGCAGGTCCATTAGGTCCAGAACGTGCGCCACGGTCTGGAGCGGTGTGGCCGGGTTGAGTGCTACCCCGGCCCGAGCGTCCGCCTCCCGAATCTCCATAAGCGTGCGGTGCAGGTGAACGCAGGCCTCCGCGTGGACGATGACCAGTTCGCAGCCCGCGCTGATCATGCGGGCGCACCACGCTCCCGGGTCGAGTGTCATGAGGTGGGCTTCGAAAGGCAGCGCGACGTAATCTCGCGCCGCTGCGATGACGTCCGGGCCGACGGTCAGGTTTGGCACGAACTGCCCGTCCATCACGTCCCACTGGATCCGGTCCACCCCGGCCTTCTCCAGCGACTGGCATTCCTCGCCGAGCCGGGCGAAGTCGGCTGGCAGGACCGACGCCGCGATCTGCGCCGGCGCCTGGCGCGCGCTCAGCAGTGTCCTGATCACCGGACGGCCTCGAGCAGATGATGAATGCGTATCAATTGGCGTTCCTCCCGGTCATGGCCGTGGTCGTCATCCACGCACAAGGCGATGCTGCGCTCCGGGCCGGGCACGCGCACCACCCCGGCCGCGATCGCGTGAATCATGGCCTCGACCCGGATGCGGTGCTCTGCGACATTCGGCTGCGCGGTTTCCAGCGGGCTCGATCTGTGCCGGCGGCTAGCGAAAGGGCGCCGGTTATCTGCTGAAGCGTGTCGGTGGGAGGAACTGGCGGGATACCCGGAACGTGTCCGCGCCGTCGAGACCGTCGTGGACCATGGCCAGGTACCCAGTCAGGCGGCACGCTCGGCCTCGACATTCTCGTGGTAGCAGCCGGCCAGGGCGGCGGCGTTGCACCTTGCCCGGTGGGACAGCGCGCGCTGACCGTCGGCTACCTGCTCGGGCTGGCCACCCCAGGCGAGAAGCGCCGGATCCACCAGCGCGCGCCCGAACGAGAACGTGAGCGGGGACCACGGTGCCACCAGCCGACGTATCGCGGCCAGGTTGGCGGTGGCCTGCCTCGCGTCCTGCCCGCCGGACAAGAACGCGATGCCTGCGACTTCCGTCGGTACCGCCTGGTGCAGCGTCTCCACCGTGTCTCGCGCGGTCTGTTCCGGCGTCCGCAGCTCGCCGGAGTCCCGGCCGGGTACGACCATGTTCGGCTTGAGCACGATGGCGTCGAGCCGCACGCCGGCCCCGCGCAATTCGGCGAAGACGTCGGACAAGATCATGACCGTCGCAGCCGCGCATGCCGTCGCCGTGTGCGGCCCGTCCATCAGCACCTCGGGCTCGACAATCGGGACAACGCCCGCTTCCTGACACAGTGCCGCGTAACGGGCGAGCGCGTGAGCGTTCGACCGGAGGGCCCGGAACGTTGGCGTGCCGTCACCGACGGTGATGACCGCCCGCCACTTGGCGAACCGGGCGCCCCGCCCGGCATAAGCGGCGAGGCGCTCACGAAGGCCATCCAGTCCTTCGGTCACCTTCTCGCCGGGCGCTCCGGCGAGCGGCTTGGCCCCGGTGTCCACCTTGATGCCCGGCAACATGCCAAGCCGCGCGATCGCATCGGGAAACGGCTCCCCGTCGGTCATCACCTGGCCGAATGTCTCGTCGCACAGGATCACGCCGCTGATGGTCTCGGCGAGCCCGGGCGTGGTTACCAGCATTTCCCGGTACGCGCGCCGGCTCTCCGCGGTGGCCGCGATACCTGCGCTCTCCAGCCGGGCTGACATGGTGCTGATGCTCTCGTCTGCGGCGAGGATGCCCTTGCCGGCGGCCACCATCGTGGCGGCGACCCGGATTATTCCGGCTGTCTCGTTCGTCATGGACACCACTGTCACGCCGCGCGCACCGGCCCGGTTCCCCCGGACGGTGGAATCCGAGGGGGATTCTTCTCCCCCGGGAAGCGATCGTGCTCGGCGCTCCAGCGTCGTCCGGAGCCAGTTGCACCAGCCGTCGAGGCCGTCGCCGATCCGGGCGCTGGCCTGCAGGACGGCGGCCCGCCGCCCCCGCGTCGCGGCCGCTGATTGCCGTCTGATTGCGGTGGCCGCGGGCATCTCACCCGCTGATCCCACCTGACGGGGGAGGCAGGCCTGGCCCGGGCCGGGTTAGCGTCGTTCCGACCCCGACCAGCTGCACCGGAGAACGCCGAGGTGCCCTCGAAGTGAGCCAGGAACTATGATGCGCATGCTCGATGACCTGCTGGCCAGCGGGGTCGAAGGCCGGCGGGTGCTGGTCCGGGCGGATCTCAATGTCCCGCTAGCCGACGGGAAGGTAGCTGACGACGGGCGGATCCGAGCGGCCGTTCCGGTCTTGTCCAAGCTGCTCGGCCACGGCGCCCGGGTGGTCGTGGCGGCGCATCTGGGCAGGCCGGATAGGCGGAACGATCCGGCGTACTCCTTGCTCCCTGTCGCGGAACGGCTGGCTCAGCTGCTCGGGCACCGGGTCGGCTTCGTTCCCGGCACCGTCGACGAGAGCGCCAGGCAGTTCGCCGACGACCTGGTGCCCGGCGAGCTGCTGCTCCTGGAGAACGTCCGCTTCCACCCGGAAGAGACCGACACGGATTCCGGCGCGCGACGGGATTTCGCCCGCCGCCTGGCGCTGCTCGCCGGGGGCGAGGACGGTGGTGGCGCGTTCGTCCAGGATGCCTTCGGGGCGCTGCACCGGCCGCACGCCTCGGTCTGCGAGATCACCGGGCTGCTGCCCAGCTACTGCGGAGACCTGGTGCGGGACGAGCTCGCCGTCCTGCGGGCGCTGTCGGGTGAGGTGGGCCGGCCCTACGTCGTGGTACTCGGCGGGTCCAAGGTCAGCGGCAAGCTGGCCGTCATCGAATCGCTGCTGCCCAGGGTGGACAAGCTGCTGATCGGCGGAGGAATGTGCTTCACGTTCCTGGCCGCCGCGGGTCACCAGGTCGGCGACTCGCTGACGGAAGCGGATCAGCTCGGGTCCTGCCGGCGCTGGCTGGCCGAGCGGGCCGCGGACGGGTCGGCCAAGATCGTCCTGCCCCCCGATATCGTGGCGGCCTCGGCCATCGCCGAGGACGCCCGTGCCCAGGTCGTGGCCGCGGATGCGATTCCGCCCGGGTACCGGGGGCTGGACATCGGCCCGCAGGCCGTCGCGGTCTTCGCGGCCGAGCTGGCCCGCGCCGCGACGGTGTTCTGGAACGGGCCGATGGGCGTGTTCGAGCTGGCGCCATTCGCCGCGGGCACGCGCGGGGTGGCCCGGGCGGTAGCGGCGGTTTCCGGACTGTCCGTGGTCGGCGGAGGGGATTCGGCCGCGGCCGTGCGGGCGCTCGGCCTGGATGCCGAGGCCTTCGGCCATATCTCCACCGGCGGCGGCGCCTCGCTGGAATTCCTCCAGGGCCGGACGCTGCCGGGCCTGGCGGCGCTGCGCGCGGCGTTACGCCGCGGCGGCGTGCAGCCGCTTCAGGGCGTCTACGGTCACGCCTGCCCGCAGGAACCGGGCACCGCGATCCGTGCTGAGGTACCCGGGCACGATCGCGGCCGCACCGGGGAACTGGTCGGCACGGCTGTAGGCGGAGGTGACCACCGGGCATGGCAGCCCCGCACCGGTGGCGGCGGCCAGCCCCGGCGGAGAGTCCTCGACGGCCACCGCGTGGGCCGCGCCGAGCCCCAGCCGACCACAGGCCAGGCGATAGACCTGCGGACCAGCGTACCGTCGACATCGAAGATCACCGCCCGGAGCTGGCCCGCCGGCCGGTCAGGCATGCCGGCGCTGGTCCATGAGCCGCAGGATCATCGGGGTGAAGATCAGCTGCATTGCCAGCTCCATCTTGCCGCCGGGCACGACGATGCTGTTGGGCCGGGACATGAACGAGTCGTGCAGCATGGACAGCAGGTAGGGGAAGTCGATGCCGCGAGGATCAGCGAAGCGGATGACGACGAAGCTCTCGTCCGCGGTCGGGATGAACCGGGCGATGAACGGGTTGGAGGTATCGACGGTGGGCACCCGCTGGAAGTTGACATGGGTGCGGGAGAACTGCGGGCAGATGTAATTCACGTAGTCCGGCATCCGCCGCAAGATGGTGTCGGTGAT
>JASHTQ010000224.1 GCA_030040475.1 Streptosporangiaceae bacterium | reverse complement strand
GCGCTGGCGGGACCGGTGCGGATGGCGGTGTTCGCGGCGGGGCTGCCGGTGCGCGGGTCCGCGGACAGCATCGACCCGGACGCGCTCGCGGCGGGGTGCAACATCAAGGTCGGCGGGCTGCTGCGGCTGCTGCACGCGGTCCGTGACCGGCTGGTGCCCGGATCGCGGTTCGTGGCGTTCGCGGGCTCGCTCGGGCTCGAGCCGCGCGCGCACGAGGCCGGTCCCGGCGCGGTCAACGCCGCGATGTTCAACCTGATGCGCCAGATCAGCCTGCTCTACGGGCCGCGCGGGGTGACGACGCACACGCTCAGCCCCGGACCTGCCGACACGCCCCGGCTGCACAAGATCGCGGCCGCGGTGGCCGCCGAACGCGGCGTGGATCCCGGCCAGGTCTGGCGCGAGTACGCGGCGCAGAACTCCCTCGGCAGGCTGCCCACGGTCGACGAGCTCGCCTGGGCGGTCGAGCTGCTGCTCGACCCGGAGGCCGACCTGCTGCACGGCAGCGTGCTGTACCTGGACGCCGGCGGGCACCGCGGCATTCACTGACGGTAGCCGAGGCGACGCGAGATAAGGCCGGCCGACTCCAGCACCAGCGTGGTCGTCCGGCGCATGTTGGAGCGCATCCGGGCGCTGTCGCCGACCACGCTGACCGCCGCCATCACCCGCCCGTCCCGGCCGCGGACCGGCGCGCCGACGGAGACGATGCCGAGATGCCCCTCCTCGTTGTTCTGCGCCCAGCCGCGCTCGGCCACCGCGGCCAGCTCGGCGAGCAGCCGGGCCTTGTCGGTGATCGTCCACCGGGTGCCCGCGGTCGGCTTCCAGTCCGCCAGCCGCCTGGCCAGCTCGTCCGGCGGCAGCGCGGCGAGCAGGATCTTCCCCGAGCTGGTCCAGTAGGCCGGCAGCCGGTGCCCGACCTGGCGAAGATCGGCAGCAGGTTCAGGCTCTCAAGCCGCTCGACGTAGACGACCTCGAGCCCGTCGAGGACGGCCACGTGCACCATCTCGCCGGTCTCGTGCCGCAGCGTGGTCAGCACCGGCAGCGCGGCCTGGTGCAGGTCGACGTGCTCGGTGACGTTGCTGCCCAGCTCGTACAGGACCAGGCCGAGCCGGTACCTGCCCGGCGTGCTGCCGCGCTCGAGCAGCCGCTCGGCGGTCAGCGTGGTGACGAGCCGGTGCACGGTGCTCTTGCCCAGGCCGAGCTGGCGGGACAGCTCGGTGATGCCGAGCTCCTGGCCGGCCCGGGAGAACGCGCGCAGCACGCGGGCGGCGTTGCGCACCGAGGCGAGTAGGGCGCGGTCCGCTTGTGGCGCTGCGGCCTGAGGCATGGTTAACCGTAACTGCGTTCTGCTATGCGGGACAAGAACGTTGGTCCGGCCGGCGCCCCCGTCATACGGTCTGGGGAAATCCCGGCAACCGGGGGGCACGTGGCACACATCCTGTGGTTCGAGGACTACCAGCCCGCCCACGCCGCCGTGCTCGGCGGCAAGAACGCGAGCCTCGGCACGCTCATCGGCGCCGGGCTGCCGGTGCCGCCGGGATTCGCGGTGTCGGCCGACGCCTACCGCAAGGCGCTGGCCGACGGGGGCCTTTCCGGGCGGCTGGACGCGCTGGTCGCCGCGGTCGATCCGGGCGACGTGGGCTCGGTGGCGGTCGCCGGGCAGCGGGCCCGGGCGCTGATCGGAGCCCTCGACCCGCGGGACGACCTGGCCGGGCCGATCAGGGAGGGCTACGCCGAGCTGTGCGCGCGATGCGGGGACCCGGCGGTCCCGGTCGCGATCCGGTCCTCGGGGACCTTCGAGGACCACCCCGACGCCAGCTTCGCCGGCGAGCACGACACCTATCTGTGGATACGCGGCGGCGACGCGGTACTGCGGCACGTGCTGCGCTGCTGGGCGAGCCTGTTCACCGATCGCGCGATCGTCTACCGGCTGGAGCGGGGGTACAACTCGGCGACGGTGGCGATGAGCGTCGGCGTGCAGCAGATGGTCGCGCCGCGCGCGGCCGGGGTGGCCTTCACCCTCAACCCGCTGGACGGCGACAGGTCGCAGGTCGCCATCGACGCCTCCTGGGGCTTCGGCGAGGCCGTGGCCAGCGGGCAGGTCACGCCGGACAACTTCCTCGTCGACAAGGTGATGAACTCGATCACCCGCCGGACGATCTCGGCCAAGACCCTGGAGTACCGGCTTTCTGGGTCGGGCACGGTTTCGGCCTTCGACGTCCCGGCGGAACGGCGGGACGCGCCGTGCCTGACCGACGACGAGGTGCTCGCGGTGGCCGCCCTGGCCAGGCGGGCGGAGAAACACTACGGCTGCCCGCAGGACGTGGAGTGGGCGCTGGATGACCGCGGCGTCTGGCTGCTGCAAAGCCGCCCTGAGACGGTGTGGAGCCGGCGGGCCAGGGCGCCGCGTTCGTCAGCGGCCTCCGCCGATCCGATCGCCAGCATCGTCGCGACCTTGATGAACCCCATCTCGGGCACGCCCGAGGGGCACGGCTAAGACCACCGATGGAGGACAACCATGGCTGACCGGTTCCCCAGCCCGTTCGAGATGCCGACGCCGCCAGGGGCGGAGGGGTGGCAGGACCTGTACGCGTACTCGACGGTGTTCAGCGAGGACCGCCGCGAGTACGAGGAGTCGATGTTCTGGTTCATGGACGGCGTGCACTCACCGGAGGTGGTGCCGCCATGGGACGTCTCGATCCTGGAGTTCGCGCTGATCTCGCTGTCCCAGTACAACACCAGGCACTACGTGATCCCGCCCGCGCTCGGCGTGGACATCCGGATCCTCAACGGCTACTCCTACCTCTCCCCCGTCGGGGTGGCCGACCCGGCCGAGATCGGCGCGCGGGTGCCCGAGTTCGCCGAGCGGGCCGGCTTCTACTTCGCCAACTGGGACCGGCTGTACGCGGCGTGGATGCCCAAGGTGCGGGCGCTCATCGACGAGCTCGAGTCGATCGGCTTCTCGCCGCTCCCGGACCGGGAGGACATGGCCGTGCTGACCGAGGGCCTGGGCACCGGCAGCGCGCTCGGCCTGCTGTCCAGCTACCACGCCCTGGTCGACCTGACCCTCAAGCTGTGGCACCACCACTTCGAGTTCCTCAACCTCGGCTACGCCGCCTACCTGGACTTCTTCGGCTTCTGCAAGCAGCTGTTCCCGTCCATCCCCGACCAGGCGATCGCGAAGATGGTCGCGGGCATCCAGGTCGACCTGTTCCAGCCGGACGAGGAGATCAAGAAGCTGGCCACGCTGGCGGTCGAGCTCGGGCTGGCGGACCGGTTCCTCAGTAGCGATTCGGTGGCGGTCCTCGCCGAGCTGCGCGGCGACGCGCAGGGCGACAAGTGGCTGGCCGCCTGGGAGGAGGCCAAGCAGCCCTGGTTCAACTTCTCCGCGGGCAGCGGCTTCTACCACAGCGACAAGGTGTGGCTGGAGAACCTCGACATCCCGCTCGGCTTCCTGCGCGCCTACATCGCCAAGGTCCGGCGCGGCGAGACGCTGGAGCGGCCGATGGAGGCCGTGATGGCCGAGCGGGACCGGATCGTCTCTGAGTACCTGGAGCTGATCGACTCCGCGGCGGACCGGGCGGCGTTCGAGGCCAAGCTCGGGCTGGCCCGCACCGTGTTCCCCTACGTGGAGAACCACAACTTCTACGTCGAGCACTGGGCGCACTCGGTCATCTGGCGCAAGATGCGCGACCTCGGCCGGGTGCTGGTCGCGGCGTCGTTCTTCACCGACCCCGACGACATCTTCCTGCTCAGCAGGCACGAGGTGCCCGAGGTGCTGTTCGACCTGTACCACGGCTGGGCGGTCGGCATCCCGTCCCGCGGGCCGAAGTACTGGCCGCGGGAGATGGCCAGGCGCAACGCGATCATGGACGCGCTGCGCAAGTGGTCGCCGCCGCCCGCGCTCGGCGTGCCGCCCGAGGTGATCACCGAGCCGTTCACGATCATGCTGTGGGGCATCACCTCCGACAGCATCGCGCAGTGGCAGGCCGGGGCCTCGGCGGACGGCGGGCTGTCCGGCTTCGCCGCGTCCCCCGGCATCGCCGAGGGGCCCGCGCGGGTGATCCTGTCCGCCGACGGCATCGGCGAGATCCGCGACGGCGAGATCCTGGTCGCGCCGCTGACCGCGCCGAGCTGGGCGCCGGTGTTCGGCAAGATCGCGGCCACGGTCACCGACGTGGGCGGGATCATGAGCCACGCCGCGATCGTCTGCCGCGAGTACGGGCTGCCGGCCGTGACGGGCACCGCGTTCGGGACCCGGACGATCAAGACCGGCCAGCGCCTCCGGGTGGACGGCGGCACCGGCACGGTCACGGTCATCGACTGACGGGGAGTTGTCTTTCATGCTGACGGCCGAACAGAACGACGAGCTGACCCAGGTCGCGGCGGGCACGCCGATGGGCGAGCTGCTGCGCCGCTACTGGTACCCGGTCGCGTTCACCCGCGAGCTCGAGGAGTTCCCCGTCCGGCCGGCCCGGCTGCTCGGCGAGGATTTCGCGGTGTTCAAGACGCCGGACGGGACCTACGGCATCCTGCCCGAGGCGTGCCCGCACCGGCGGGCGTCGCTCACCTACGGCGTCGTCGAGCCGGACGGGCTGCGCTGCCCGTACCACGGCTGGCTGTTCGGCGCCGACGGGTCGTGCCTGGACCAGCCGGCCGAGCGGGAGGAGACCAACTTCCGCTCCCGGGTCCGGGCGCGGGCCGGGCGGGCCGCGGAGATGGGCGGCCTGGTCTGGGCGTACATCGGGCCGTCGCCCGCGCCCGAGTTGCCGCGGTTCGACGTGTTCGTGATGGACGGCGTGCGCGACATCGGCTGGACCGAGCTGCCGTGCAACTTCGTGCAGATCATGGAGAACGCGGTCGACCCGCACCACACCGAGTGGCTGCACGGCAGGTTCTTCGAGTTCATGGCGCGGCACCAGGGGTTCGGCGCGCCGGCGTCGTTCGGCAAGAAGCACGTCAAG
>JASHTQ010000223.1 GCA_030040475.1 Streptosporangiaceae bacterium | reverse complement strand
CGCCACGGCAGGTCCCTGGCGTTCCGCGCGTACCAGGCCAGCACCGGCTCGGTGAGGAGCGCCGGATTCGTATCGGACGCCGACCTCGTATAGGGCACTGTCATCGTGCTGCCTATCGTGTCACGCGGCAGGACGACTTCGGCCAGACGCCGCGGTTCGCGGCGCGCCGGCGGGCCTCCCCGTGGTTGCTACCGGTTGACTTCATACTCTCCGCATGGGCATGGAACCTTTTCGTGATGATGACGAAGAAGACCCGTCCGATGCTTACCGGTCCGATGCGTACTGGCGCCGCAGGGCGCTTACCCTCGCTCTGGGCCTCGCCCTGATAGCCGTGCTGATCTGGGCCTTTACCGGTGGCGGCGGCGGGCAGCCCGGCGGCAAGGCCGCGACGGGTTCGCAGCAGCCGTCGCTGCAGCCGGAGGCCGCCTACAGCGCCGTACCGACCGCGCCCCCGGCGACGGCGACCCAGGGATCGCCGACGACGCCGGCGGCCGTGACGAGCGCAGGGACCCGGCCCTCGGCCAGCGCCCATGCCACCCCCCGGTCGGTCGGCAAGGGCGGCAAGGCCGCCAAGAAGGGCAGCGGCGCCGGGAGCGGATCGGGTACCGGTGGCCAATGCTCTTCCGGTGACGTCGTGCTCAGCCTGTTCAGCAACAAGTCCAGGTACGGCGCCGGGGAGGATCCGCGATTCGAGGTGTACGTCGTCTCGACCGCGCCGGCCGCCTGCACGTTCGAGCTCGGCCCGGCCAAGCTCCAGGTGCAGGTCATGTCCGCGGGCCGGATCGTCTGGGATTCCGCCGACTGCGCGCGGGCCGGCAGCACCCGAGTCGCCACGCTCAAACGCGGTGTCCCGTCCCAGGAATCGATCACCTGGAACCGCGCAAGCACCCTGCCCGGCTGCGCCACGCTGGCCTCGTCGGTGCGCCCGGGGACCTATCAGGTCCGGGTCAAGGACGGTGCCACCACCAGTGCCGTGCTCGTGATCAGGCTCACCCGGTTACAGATCGGACCCGAGCACCGCGGACAGGGCCTGGCGCACATCCTGGACCCCGATGACCTGAAGCGAACCCGTGAGGCTGGCCGGGTTCGCGGGGCCTGCCGGGTCCGCCGGGCCCGCGGGCACGACCGCGCGCCGGAAACCCATCCGCTCCGCCTCGGCCAGCCGCTGCGGCAGGCCAGAAACCCGCCGGACCTCTCCGGCCAGGCCGACCTCGCCGATCGCGACGACGCCGGCCGGCACGCTGAGGTTCGCGGCGGAGCTTGCCAGGGCGATGGCGACGGCCAGGTCGACCGAGGGCTCGGTAAGCCGGACGCCGCCCACGGTCGCCGCGTACACGTCCTGCTTGCCCAGCTTGACCCCGGCCCGGCGCTGCAGCACGGCGATCACCATGCCGACCCTGGCGCCGTCCAGGCCGGACGTGGCACGCCGCGGCACCTCGAGGGCCGAGTAGCCCACGAGGGCCTGCACCTCGGCAGGCAGCGGCCTGCGTCCCTCCAGCGTGACCGTGACGCAGGTGCCTGGCACCGGCTCGTGGTGCTGGGATAGGAACAGCCCGCTCGGGTCCGGCAGGCCGATGATGCCGTACTCGCCGAGATCGAAGCAGCCGACCTCGTCGGTCGGCCCGTACCTGTTCTTCACCGCCCGCACCATGCGCAGCTGCGAGTGCCGGTCGCCGTCGAAGTGCAGCACCACGTCGACGAGGTGCTCGAGTGCCCGCGGTCCGGCCACCGAGCCGTCCTTGGTGACGTGCCCGACCAGGATCGTCGCCAGCGACCGTTCCTTGGCCACCGCCGTCAGCGCGCCCGCCACCTCCCGCACCTGAGTGATCCCGCCGGGCACGCCGTCCACGTCGGTGGCGGCGATCGTCTGCACCGAATCGATGATCAGCAGCCTGGGCCGGACCTGGTCGACGTGCCCGATCACCGCGTCCAGGTCGGTCTCGGCGGCGAGGTAGAGCTTGTCGCTGACCGCGCCGATCCGGTCGGCGCGCAGCCGAACCTGCGCCGCGGACTCCTCGCCGGTGATGTAGAGCACCGGCCCCGAATCGGCGACGAGCGCCCCGGCCTCGAGCAGCAGGGTCGACTTGCCCACGCCGGGCTCGCCGGCCAGCAGCACGACCGCGCCGGGCACCAGGCCGCCGCCGAGCACGCGGTCCAGCTCGTCGAGGCCGGTCGGCCGGGCGCTCGCCTCGGCCGCGTCGACCTGGCCGATGGGCACCGCGGGCGTGCTGACCGGCGCCCCGCTGCGATGGGCGACCCGGGTCACCCGGGGCGCTCCGGCCTCCGCCACCGTTCCCCAGGCCTGGCACTCACCGCACCGCCCGCTCCACTTGAGCGTCTGCCAGCCGCATTCCGTGCACCGGTAGCCCGCCGCCCCCGCCGCCGACTTCGCCATGGCCTGCACGATAGCGGCTGCTACCGACATTCTCAGTAAGCTGGAAGCGAGGCAGCGAAGGCCAGGGCAGCGAAGGGAGCCGACGTTGAGCGGCGAGGCGAGGGCACCGGGGCCGCCGGTCGCCCTGTCCACCTCCTCGGTCTACCCGGAGCGGACGCCGGACGCCTTCGAGATGGCCGCCAGGCTGGGCTACGACGGCATCGAGATCATGGTCTACGCCGATCCGGTGAGCCAGGACGCGGACGTTCTGCGCAGGCTGAGCGACTATCACCAGGTCCCGGTCGTCTCCGTGCACGCGCCGAGCCTGCTGCTCACCCAGCGCGTCTGGGGCCGGGAACCGTGGGAGAAGCTGCGGCGCGCCAAGGACCTGGCCGAACGGCTCGGTGCGCGGGTCGTGGTGCTGCACCCGCCGTTCCGCTGGCAGCGCGATTACGTCCGCGGCTTCGAGAAGGGCCTGGCCGAGATGGCCGGGGAGACCGACGTCGTGTTCGCGGTGGAGAACATGTACCCGCTGCGGGCCGGCGGCAACGAGGTGGTGCCCTACGCCCCGACCTGGGATCCCACCGCGCTCGACGTGCCGCACGTCACGCTGGACCTCTCGCACACCGCCGCGTCGGGTTCCGACGCCCTGGTCATGGCCGCCGAGCTCGGCGGCCGGCTGGCCCACGTCCACCTGGCCGACGGCACGGGCAATCCGGCCGGGCCGATCCCGGACGAGCACCTGGTGCCTGGCCGCGGCAGCCAGCCGTGCGCCGAGCTCCTCGGCCGCCTCGCCGCGACCGGATACGACGGCGCGGTGGTGGTCGAGGTCAAGACCAACCGCGCCGCGACGAGCGCCGACCGGGTCGCGGACCTGGCGGAGTCGCTGGCGTTCGCCAGGCAGCACCTGTCGCTGCCCGCGGGCCGGGCAGCGGGAGGGTAAGCGGGGAACCGCCTGAGGGTAATCTTGCCGCCATGGCAGGAACCCTGATCACCGTCGCCCCGACCGGCGCCGAGGCCGACAAGGCCGTGGTACCGGCACTTCCGGTAACCCTGGACGAGCTCGTCACGACCGCCAAGGAGTGCGAGGCGGCCGGGGCCGCGGTCATCCACGTGCACATCAGGGACGGCGCGGCACGGCCCACGCTGGACCGCGCCAGGCTGGCCGACACGGTGGCGGCGCTGCGCGAGGGCACCGACCTCATCGTGCAGCTCTCCACCGGCGGCGCGGTTACCGACAGCTTCGCCGACCGGCTGGCCGTCCTGGATGCCGCGCCCGACGCCTGCTCGCTGACCTGCGGGACGGTCAACTTCGGCGACGACGTGTTCGCCAACCCCTGGCCGTTCATCAAGGATCTCTACCGGCTGACCCAGGAGCGCGGGGTCGTCCCGGAGTTCGAGCTGTTCGACATCGGCCAGGTGGCGACGCTGCACCGGCTGCTCGGCGAGTTCGGCCCGCCGGCCGGCGGGCACGTGCACTGCGACCTGGTGATGGGCGTGCCAGGCGGCATGCCGGGGGACGTGCCGACCATAGCCGCCGCGGTGGCCGCGCTGCCCGCCGGCGCGACCTGGTCCGCGACCGGCATCGGCCGGAGCACGCTGCCCGTGCTGTTCGGCGCGATTGCGGCCGGCGGCCACCTGCGGGTCGGCATGGAGGACACGCTCTCCTACGCGCGCGGGCGTCCGGTCACCCGCAACGCCGAGCTGGTGGAGCGGGCGGCGGAGCTGGCCGGGATCGCGCAGCGACCGCCGATGCGCCCCGACGAGGCGCGCGCCTTCCTCGGCATCGAAGACTCGCACGGCTGAGCGGTGCGCTTGCTGATGGTTTGCAATTGCAAGCGTTACGTGGCACGCTGAAGGCATGCGGAACTCAATCGGCGAGTACATCAAGGAGCAGCGGGAGCAGGCGGGGAAGTCGATGCGCCAGCTTGCGCAGGCGGCCGGGGTGTCCAACCCGTACCTGAGCCAGATAGAGCGCGGCCTGCGCAAGCCGAGCGCGGACATCCTGCAGCAGATCGCCAAGGGCCTGCGCATCTCGGCGGAGGCGCTGTACGTCCAGGCAGGGATCCTGGAGGACAGGCCGGCCGACTCCGGGGTCCGGTCGGCCTTGCTCGCTGACCCCGAGCTGTCGGAGCGGCAGAAGCAGGTCCTCATCGAGATCTACGAGTCCTTCCGCAAGGAGAACGCCGCCGCGGCGGCGCAGGCGTCGGCCGCCGAGGACACAGCGGCCGCGGCAGACGCGCAGTCGGCGGAAGATGCCCCGTTCGCCGACGGCGGCCCCTACGCCGAAGGCGCGTTCGCTGCGGAAGATGCCCCGTTCTCCGACGGCGGGCCATACGCTGAAGGCACGTCGGCCGCCGAGGACGCGCCATTCGCCGACGGCGTAGGGACGCCGGAATCCGCCGACGTGCCCGATGTCGCGGGCGAGACGTTGCCCCCGGTTAGACCAGAAACTGCCTCCGATTAGGTAGCGTGATTCACGTGTCGTTTGGTGCCTACACCCCGCTCAGGGATTTCTTCTTTGCGCTGGGTATCGCGGCGTTCATCGTGGAGGCGTGGGCCTTCATCGACGCCATCAGGCGGCCCTCGCAGGCCTTCGTCGCCACCGGCAAGCAGACCAAGCAGCTGTGGCTCATCATCCTCGGCGTGGCGGCCGTGGTCGGCCTGTACGGGGCTGTCTACGGTGTCGGGCCGATCTCCATCCTGCCCGTCGCGGCCTTCGTCGCGTCAGCGGTCTACCTGGCCGACGTCCGCCCCAAGGTCAAGGACTTCCGCGGCGGCGGCGGCACCAGCAACGGCCCCTACGGCCCCTGGTAACCCATCAACCGCTGCAGCACCAGCCTGCACCGTCTGGGGGTGAAGGGGCGGGTGGGGCTGAGGTGACTGGAGGGGTTCGCCGCCGTGGGCCAGCGGACCCCGCCCGGCCAGCGGACCCCGCCGGGGTTACAGGATGAGCAGGGTGACTGGGGTCGCGGCCAGGAGGGCGGCGGCCAGGCAGATCGCGGCGAAGGTGGCGGGGGGGAGGGGGCGCACCGGGTGCAGCAGCCTGGCGACCCGGGC
>JASHTQ010000222.1 GCA_030040475.1 Streptosporangiaceae bacterium | reverse complement strand
CGTCCGTCCCGACGCTGGAGCACCGGGGACGCCCGGTGAACCACCAGTACTCCAAGAGCGCCGAGTTCGAGGCCGCGTTCCGCGACGTGCTGGCGGCGAGCCCGGCAGCGCTGCCGGACTACTTCTCCTGGCTCAGGGACCGGACCGAGCTGTGGGTGGGGCGGGAGTTCGCCGCGCTCGGGCAGTACCACGGCTCGTTCCGCAGCTGCAACAAGGCCTTCTACGCCGATCCCGCGCGCCGGCTCGACCACTGGTGCGGCCAGTGCGACAAGTGCTGCTTCATCGACCTGATCCTCGCGCCGTTCCTCCCGGCGGCGGAACTCGGCCAGATCTTCGTGGCGACCGGCGAACCGCTGCAGGATCCAAGCCTCGCCGGGAAGTTCCGCGCGCTGCTCGGCGCGGGCACCAAGCCGTTCGAGTGCGTCGGCGAGGTCAACGAGTGCCGGGCCGCCGCCCTGCTCGCCGCAAGGCGCGAGGACCGCAAGGCCGACCGCCTGCTGCGCGAACTGGCCGGCGAGGTGGCGGCCAGGCCGGACGCGCCGACGGACGCCGACGCCGCCGCGATGCTGGCCCCGGTCGGCGAGGCCTTCATCCCGGCCGGGTACCGATGACCGCCGCGCGTCCGAAACCGCCCAGGTCCGGCGCGGCGGGCGGCGGGTACCGATGACCGCGGCCCGCCCGAAGCTGTCCTGGTCCGACCTGGCGGGCGCCAGGGTCGGCGTCTGGGGCCTGGGCCGCGAGGGCCACGCCAACCTCCGCAAGCTCCTTGCGCTCGGCGTCGACCCCGTCCTCGTCGACGACCGCCCGCAGCTACCCGTAGACGGTCGACCAGTTCTGACGACGAGCGACGATGGACTGGCCGCGCTGGAACGCTGCGACGTGGTGGTCAAGACGCCGGGCCTCAGCCGCTACCGCCCCGAGGTGGCCGAGCTATCCGGACGAGGCATTCCCGTGCTCGGCGGCCTGGGCCTGTGGCTGGCCGAGGCCGACCTGCGGAAGGTCGTCTGCGTCACCGGCACCAAGGGCAAGAGCACCACGGTCTCGGTCATCGGGCACCTGCTCACCGGGCTCGGCCACCGCTGCCTGGTCGGCGGCAACATCGGCGTCGCGCCGTACGACCCGGAAATCGGCGGCGACTTCGACTACTGGGCCATCGAGGTGTCCAGCTACCAGGCCACCGACCTGCCCTGCTCGCCGCCGGTGGTCGCGGTCACCTCGCTGCACCCCGACCACCTGGACTGGCACGGCGGGGTGGAGCAGTACTACAGGGACAAGCTGTCCGTGTGCTCCCAGCCCGGCGCCGAACTCACCGTGGCCAACGGCGACAGCGACCTGCTCGCCGCCCGCGCGGCACTGCTCGGCCCGCGGGTGCAGTGGGTCCGCGAGAGCGACGAGCCCGCCGCCGACTGGATGCAGAACCTGGGGCTGCCCGGCAGGCACAACCGCCGCAACGCGCTCATCGCCCGCCGCTGCCTGCTCGCGCTCGGCGTGCCGGGCGCCGGCGACGACGCGGCGCTGCGGGCCGCCGCGGCCGGCTACCGCCCGCTGCCGAGCCGGCTCACGTCGATCGCCGCCAAGAGCGGAGTCACCTTCGTCGACGACAGCCTGTCCACGAACGTGCTGCCCACGCTGGCCGCGCTGGACGCCTTCCCCGGCCGCAGGATCGCGCTGATCGTCGGCGGCCACGACCGCGGCATCGACTACGCGCCGCTCGCGGCCGGCGTCCTGGCCCGGCAGGCGCCCACCCACGTGCTGACCCTCCCCGACAGCGGCCCGCGGATCCGCGCCGCGATCGAGCAGGCCGCCGGCCGGCCGGTACCGGTGACCGACTGCCCGGACCTGGCGGCCGCCGTGGCGGCGGGGTTCGCCTGGGCGCAGCCGGACGGCGTGGTGCTGCTGTCGCCCGCGGCGCCGAGCTTCGGCCGGTTCCGCGACTACTCCGACCGCAGCGAGGCCTTCGCCCGCGCCGTCCGCGCGATTTCCTGACCTGCGGCCCAACCGGGACGCCGCTGCGTCGTCTCAGTGCATAGCAGCACGGAGAAGAGGGAGACATGCGGGCGTCTGGGTGGATTGGCCTGCTCGCCACGGCGGCGGTGGCGGCGGGCCTCGCGGGCTGCGGCACGGGTCGCGTCCAGCCTCCCGCCGCCGGATCGTCGGGCGGTGCCGGCGGAAGCACCACGGCCCGTTCGGCATCAAATTCACCGGCGCCGACGCCAACCGGCGCTACGGCCCCGGCCCAGCCGCAGGGCGGGCCCGTGCCGCAAGGCTTCGCGGCGACGTCGGTCACCTGGGTGTCGCCGGACGAGGCGTTCGTGCTCGGCACCGCCCCGTGCGCGCACGCGCCGTGCACGTCGATCGTCCGCACCCTGGATCGCGGCGCGAGCTGGATCGGCCTGCCCGCCCCCGTCGTGGGAGTCGGGGAGCCCTCGATCGGCACCGCGCCGGTGGTGTGGGGGATCCGGTTCGCCACACCCGAGATCGGGTTCGTGTTCGGCGACGGCCTGTGGCAGACCACCGACGGCGGCGAGCAGTGGACGCAGGACCACTCCGTGCCCAACGGCTCGATCCTGTCCCTGGCCGTCGTGCAGGGGCAGGTGCTCATCCTCGACGCCCTGTGCACCTCCGGCGGCTGCAGCGAAGTCGGCGTGGTGGTCCGCAGGCCGCTGCGCGGAGGCCTGTGGTTCCCCGTGGTCAAGCCCGCCGTCACCAGCCTCATCGACCCGGATGACCTGATCGACACCCAGGCAGGAGTGGCCGCCGTGGTGGTCGGCCACGACGTCTTCGTCACCCACGACGGCGGGCTCACGCACACCCTGTACCCGGTGCCGTGCGGGCCGGAATCCGGCGTGCCCTCGGTCGCGGTGACCTCCGCGACCGGCCTGGTGGCGCTGTGCACCGGCGAGGGCTACACCGGCCACACGATCAAGCAGGCCTTCGTCAGCGACGACGACGGCGCGAGCTGGACCGCGGCGGGCGCGCCGAGCCCGGACGGCGACGGCGGCGTGCTCGCCGCCACCGCGGCGGGCAACGTGGTCATCGCGACCGAGAGCGCCGCCAGCTGGCTGTTCTACTCACCCGACGGAGGGCGGACCTGGCGGATCGTCGACGAGCAGCTCGACGGCGGCGCCGGCTGGGCGGACCTGGGCTTCACCACCGACACCGACGGCGTGGTGATCCACGGCCCCGCCGTCAACGACGCCAACACCCAGCAGCGCCCCGGCCAGCTCTTCCTGACCTCCGACGGCGGCGCCACCTGGCACCAGGTCACCTTCTGACCCCGCCGCTCGCCGCCCCTCAGTCGGCGACGGCGATGCCCAGGTGCAAGGCGAGCCGGGGCGCCAGCGCGATGAGCTGGACGCTGTCGATCGTGACGCCGCGCAGCGACTCGTACCCCGCGGTGATGCCGAGCTCGGCGCCGCGCAGGTCCACGTCGGCGCAGGTCACCTTGGTGAAGTCGGCGCCCGCCAGGGTGCACCCGGCGAAGCTGACCCGCTGCAGCCGGGCCGAGCCGAAATCCACGTCCCGCAGCAGGCAGTTCTCGAACGTCACGTCGGTGAGCGTGCCGGTGCGGAGGTTCACCGAGTCCAGCTTGCAGTCGCGCAACGTGACCCGGGTCAGCGACGAGGAATAGGCCTGCACCCCGGCCAGCGCGCACCCGGCCAGGAGGCAGTCCTGCCAGGTGGTTTCGGCCAGGTCGGCGGCCACGAACCTGGTGTCCCTGACGGCCACGTCGACCAGCCGGCAGTTGCGCAGGCTGGCGTCGCCGAAGGAGACGTTGCCGAACGAGCAGTCCAGGAAGCGGCTGCGGTCGGCGGTCGCCCCGTCGAAGGCGTCGTCGGCGAACAGCAGGCCGTCGTAGTCCCCCTCCGGCTCCAGGTCCCCCGCGAACGAGGTAAGCGGCATGCGCCCGACTCTATCCGCCACCGGCCGGCCCGTCGCGCCCCCGCACGGTCCCCGGTGGCGTAACCTCGCTGCAGGCAGCCAAACACCCACGGATGACGACATATCCGGCCAGCGAGGGGACGCGCATGGACCTGACAGAGCCCGTCGTCCGCACGGCCGCAGGCCAGGTCCGCGGGCGCGTGGACGCCGCAGGCATCGCCGTCTTCCGCGGCATCCCGTTCGCCAGCCCGCCCGTCGGCGCCCTGCGCTTCCAACGGCCGCACCCGGCAGCGCCATGGGACGGCATCCGCGAGGCGGCGGCGTTCGGCCCGCCGCCGCCGCAGTCGACCCTCGCGCTCGCCACGCCGCCGGCCCCGGAAGAAGGCCGCGACCCGCAGGACTGGCTGACGGTCAACGTCTTCTCGCCCGCCCTCGGCGCGGCCGCCAAGAACCCGGTGATGGTCTGGATCTACGGCGGCGGCTACCGCGCCGGCGCGTCCAGCCTGCCCGGCTTCGACGGCACCGCGCTGGCCGGGCAGAACGTCGTGGTGGTCACCTTCAACCACAGGATCGGCGTCGAGGGCTACGCCCAGCTGCCCGGCGTGCCGGCCAACCGCGCCCTGCTCGACCAGGTCGCGGCGCTGCGCTGGGTCCGGGAGAACATCGCGGAGTTCGGCGGCGACCCCGGCCGGGTGACGGTCTTCGGCGAGTCGGCGGGGGCGGGCGCGGTCGCCGCCCTGCTGGTGATGCCGACCGCGACGGGCCTGTTCCACCGGGCGATCGCGCAGAGCGTGCCCGCCACGTTCTTCTCGCCCGCGCTGGCCGCCGACGTGACCGCGGCGATCGCCGCGCGGGCCGGCCTGCCGCCGACCGCAGCGGCCTTCGCCGCCGCCGACCCGGCCTTCCTCGCCGCCGCCTCCGACGCGGTAACGCCCGCCGACCACGCCGGACGCTGGGGGCCCGTCGCGCACACGAGCGTGCCGTTCTCGCCCGTGGTGGACGGCGAGGTGCTGCCCGCCGCGCCGTGGCGGGCGATCGCCGCCGGGACCGGCAGGGACGTCGACCTGATCGCCGGGCACACCAGGGACGAGTTCCGGCTGCTCGCCGGCGCGGCCGGGATACGCGGCCTGGTGACCCCCGAGATGGCCGCGAACGCGCTCAACGGGCTCGTAACCAGCGGGGACGGGGAGAAGGCCTACCGCGTCGCCTACCCGGACGCGGACCCCGAGACGCTGTTCGAGCTGGTCAACTCCGACTGGCTGTTCCGGATGCCGAGCCTGCACCTGGCGCAGGCGCACGCCGCGGCGGGCGGCAAGACGTTCCTGTACGAGGTCGGCTACCCGGCAACCAACCACGGCCTCGGCGCCTGCCACGCGATCGACGTGCCGCTGGTGTTCGGCGACTACCGCGGGCTCGGCGCGATGCTGTTCGGCACGCCGACGCCGCAAGGCGCGCTTGCGGTCGGCAACCTGATGCGCGAGCAGTGGGCGGCGTTCGCCGCCGACGGCGACCCCGGCTGGCCGCAGTACACCCCCGGCCGCCGGATGACCCGCATCTTCGACGACCCGCCGGACGTGGCCCCGTACCCGGAAAAGGCGTCCATGCACATCTGGGACCAGCACCGCTTCGGCGTCCTGGACCTCGAGCCAGTAGCCTGACCCGAGGACACGCACCACGAGCGAAGGGCCAGCGAACGTGCCGATCTATGCCCTGGGCGACGACGAGCCGGACATCCACCCGACCGCGTTCGTCCATCCCGACGCCGTGGTGATCGGCCGGGTGCGGATCGGCGCCGAGGCGTCCGTCTGGCCCTGCGCCGTGCTGCGCGGCGATCACGGCACGATCGAGGTCGGCGCGCGCACCTCGGTGCAGGACGGCACGGTGGTGCACACCACCCGCGAATGGCCCACGATCATCGGGGCCGACTGCGTGGTCGGGCACAACGCGCACCTGGAGGGCTGCGTCGTCGCGGATCGCTGCCTGATCGGCTCGGGCTCGGTGGTCCTGAACCGGGCCCGGGTGGGCGCCGGCGCGGTGGTAGCCGCCGCCGCCCTGGTGCCCGAGGGATTCCAGGTCCCGCCGGGTGCCCTGGTGGCCGGGGTGCCCGCCGTGGTCAAGAAGACGGGCATGCCCGCCGACCTGGTCGACTACTCGGTCAAGACCTACATCGAGACCGCCCGCGCGCACCGCGCCGGGCTGCGCCGCCTGGACGCATGAGCGTCGACGGGCTGGCCCTCGTCGACGCGCACATGCACGTGCCGAGGCTGAGCACGGTGCGCCCCGCCTGGCTCGACTGGGCCAAGGCGTTCGGCAAGGACTCCGGCTGGCGCGACGTGTTCGGCGCGGACGGCGATCCGGTCCCGGCCCGGCTGGACGCCCACCTGGACGCCGAGGGCGTCGAGGTGGCGCTGCTGTTCGCCGAGTACAGCCCGCTGGCGACCGGGATCCAGCCGGTCGAGGACCTGCTGCCGATCATCGCGCACAACCCGGCCAGGTTCCGCCTGGTCGCGAACGTGAACCCGGACCTGCACCGCCCGCCGGCCGCGGAGGCCGAACGCCAGCTGGATCTCGGCGCGGTGGCCGTCAAGGTGCACCCGGTGCACGGCGGATTCCGACTCGACACCCCGGCCATGTACGAGGTCTACCGCCGCTGCGAAGGCCGCAACGTCCCGGTGATCACCCACACCGGCCCCAGCATCTTCCCCGGCTCGCGGCCCGAGGCCGGCGACCCGAAGCTGATGACCCAGGTCATCGAGGACTTCCCCGGCGTCGCGTTCGTGCTGGCGCACGGCGGCCGCGGCCCCTGGTACGCCGACGCCGCCCGGCTCGCGCTGAGCTACGGCAACGTCTGGCTCGACCTGGCCGGCCTGCCGCCCAACCGCCTAAGGGGCTACTACCAGGGCTTCGACCTGGACCTGCTGGCCCGCAAGTGGATCTTCGGCACCGACTGGCCCGGCGTGCCCGGCATAGCCCGCAACGCCCGCGCCGTGGCCGCGCTTGGGCTGCCCGCCGACGTGCTGGCCGGCGTGCTAGCCGGCAACGCCGCCAAGGTCTACGCCCTCGGGGGCTCCTGACAGCAGCCGCTGCAGCAGCACCACCTCGTCGCTGTCCAGGTCGGAGGTGACCGGCAGCCTGCGGACCTGTTCCCTGGCCAGGGCCAGCGAGCGCTGCGCCGCCGTAAGCTGCTCGCGCAGCCTGACGTTCTCCTCGGCCAGCTTGCCGTGCTTGGTCCAGGCGCTGGCCAGCTCGTGCTCAAGCCCGGTGACCGTTTCCCGCAGCGCCGCCGGGTCCAGCGGCCCGGATTCCGGCTCGGCCGCCGCGAGCCGCCGGACAACCTGGACAAGCAGCCGCCTGGCCAGCTCGTCGTAGTCGAACTCAGCAGCCCCGCCCGCAACACCAGCCCCGCCGACACCGAAAACCCCAGCAGCCCCTACAGC
>JASHTQ010000221.1 GCA_030040475.1 Streptosporangiaceae bacterium | reverse complement strand
TCTGCTGCCTGTAATGCAAGACGTGCCACTTAAGAAAAGACTTGTAGGACTCAATCTCACTGTATCCACTAATACCTTCGTCGGTCACGATTCGCACAACGGGATTGTTCCCTATAAGCGCGCACTTAACATCGGTAATCTTCACGAGGTCCGGACTCCCTTTCTCTGTGAATGGATGCAAGTCGGACTGGAGAACTAACATTAATTACAACCTTTAGTTCTGGCCAGATCCATAGTGAACAGCGAATGTGGCTTGCCCGATGTGCGCTTGCGCCCTCTAGATGGCGCAGCGCGAATGCAACCTAACCAGCTGCCCGAGCTGGTTGTCGCCGTGATGTGCCCGCGGTCTCTCATTCCGTATGACGGAATGCCATGTTGCCTTCCGAAACAGAGAGTAGACTCACCGCGTCACAGAGGTCAAGGCCCCGGATGTGTTCTGGCCGGTTCTCTGCCGCAACGCTCTGGCATCACAGCTACCGGCCAAGCTTGCCGCCAGCCAGCATGCGGCTCGGCAGTGCGGGCCGCGCGGTATCCACCGCCGCGGTCCGTCCCGGCCCGTTGGGTTCATCCACGAGCCCCGGCACCTCCGGCCGGGCCTCGGCCGTCATCACCGTGGTGCCACCCCGGCACCGCCTGGGCGGCCTTCCCCGGAACCACGGCTAACCGAACACGGGGAGGGCCGCTGCCATCGCCGACATGGGGATTCCCCGGCTGCTTAGTGAGACGCAACGCCGCAGCGTTGACATGGTCCGCGGCCTGACCGTAACCTACGTGGCCAGACCATACCGACCATACGGGAGCTGCCGTGTTCCCGGCCTGCGCGGCCGCCGCGGCGACCCTACAGCCGCCGAGTCCGGTTCAGGAACAGACGCCGCCTGCTCACTCCATGTGAAGGGGGGATGAGGAAGCCGGATCGCTTAGGGTACCGGTACCTCCGACTCAATGACACCGACCCAGCTGCCTTCATATGACGACCTCCCCGTCATTCCTGATGCTCCAGCTGGCTCATCGTGGGGGGTATGGGGCCAAAACGACAAGTTCGGCTGTCTCAACCTCCTAACCCCCGAAGCCGTCATGGCAGGCGTCGCCTCCGCGCGCGAGGGACTCGTGTTCAACCTGAACTTGGAACTCGAACTGCCTGCGCCCGCATTGTTCGGCAGAGAATCGCTGCAGCACGTCGTTAAGGACTTCGGAAATATCGTTCACGACGACGTACTAGCCAATCTGAACACCCAGAGCTCAAGCCAGTGGGATGGCTTCCGGCATATTAGGCATCCGGCCTGGGGATATTACAATGGTCTAGCCGCAGAAGACCACGGCATGCAGTTCTGGGCTCGCCACGGAATAGCCGGTCGAGCTGTGCTCGCAGATGTGGCCCGCTGGCGCCAGTCGACTGGTCGCCCGATCCGGCAAGGCGAGGCCGACATTATCACTGTCGCTGACATCGAGGCCACTCTCGACAGCGAAGGGGTTACGCTGGAGTCCGGCGACATTCTGCTTCTCAGGACCGGTTGGCTGGAATGGTACCGGTCACTGGATCGAACTCGTCGCGCCCGAGCAGCGCAACGCGATGCCCGAGGCCCAGGCCTGCAGCGCGGACGGGATACCGCAAGAGCTATCTGGAATCTGCATATAGCAGCCGTGGCAGCCGATAATCCAGCCTTGGAGTCCATTCCCCCGCCTACTTATGATGATGACGTGGTCTTGTCCTGGCGTGAGGCGCCGGACGAGGGAGCGGAATATTTTCTGCACTTCTCGCTACTCAGTCTCCTAGGAGTCCCGATCGGCGAACTGTTTGATCTCGACGCCCTAGCGGAGCACTGTGCAAGCGACGGCCGCTACACGGCTCTGTTTACTGCAGCACCACTCAATCTCCAAGGCGGAGTCGCTAGCTCGGCTAATGCATTGGCGATCAAGTGAATTCCAGCTCTCACATACCTGGGACGTTGGCCCCATGAGAATTCAGCCCAGTCGAGACGAGATGACTTCCCTGACTGCCACCTGGACTGGCCAGCGCGCATCCGATGGTCGGCCGGTCGTACCGAGTACCGTCCTTGCGGCGCTCAGGAATGTGACTAGTGAGCAGGCTTGGACTGTTCTGTCCGAACACGGGTTCCAGCGCTCTTTCGTCGGTGGCTGGCGGGAGACGCGGCCTGGATCGATCCTGATCGGCAGGGCCGTTACTGCGCAATTCCTTCCGCATCGACCAGATTACGATGCCGCGGTGGTTGCGGCCGGGTCCAGGCTCGGGTATCTAGAGCCAGATCGTCAGAATTCATGGATAATAAGTAATTTGAATAAGCGGGACGTGATGGTCGTAGACGTCTTTGGGAAGGTAAAAGAAGGTACTGTCGTAGGCGACAACCTGGCCACTGCTATCGTTGCGAGGACCGGTAACGGCGCAATTATCGACGGCGGTATACGCGACTATCAGGGGATCGTTGAGCTTAGCGCTAATTTCTTCTTCCGAGACATGGACCCTACTCCGATCCGGGACGTCAGTCTTGCGGGAATCAATATTCCGATCCGGATAGGCGGCGTAACGGTTCTGCCCGGTGATGTCGTTCTCGGCACTCCTAGCGGCGTGACATTCATCCCCCCGCACCTGGCAGAAAAGGTGGCGGAGAACAGCAGAATGATCCGGATTCAAGATGAGTTCGGAAAGCTGCGTCTATCCCAGGGGACGTACACCAGCGCCGAAATTGATGTGCCTGTATGGGCTGACTATATCACTGCCGACTTTACGAAGTGGCTACAAGAGAATGGCCAAGCGCTTGAATGAGTACATCCCAAGAATGAAAGCATTCGCTCGACGACTGCTCTCGTGGGGATCGCCAGCGACGGGTCCCGGACCCGCTGAGTTCAATCCTCTCCCGACGATGCTATGCGCATAGCTATAACCGGTGGCCGTGGGAAGCTGGGCCGGGCGCTAAGTGCCGTGGCCCTGACTCAGGGACATCAGGTCGTAGCTATCGATGCGCGACCGCCCGGTGGCGACGATCTCAGGCATCCCAGCCTGAGGCACATCACTGCCGACGCCACGGCCTTCGACGCTCTCAAGATCGCGGTGACAGGCAGCGACGCCCTGGCCCACCTCGCGGCGCTTACCCTCCCGAGCGGCCCGACAGATCACCGGGTGCATAACGCCAACGTTGTAAGCAGCTACAACGCTCTAGCCGCGGCGGCCCAGGTTGGTATTCGGCAGGTCTGCCAGGCCTCTAGCGTCAACGCTGTCGGCGGAGTGTACAGCCGACGGCCTCGCTATGACTACTTCCCGCTTGATGAAGATCATCCAACGTACAACGAAGACTCTTACGGCCTGTCCAAGTGGATCTGCGAGGCACAAGCCGACTCGATGAGCCGGCTCAACGAGGAGATGGCTATCTCAAGTCTTCGCTTTCACTGGCTGGTGCACAGTCGCGACGAGGCGATAACCTCACCCGCCGGACGGACGAGTACCACACGTCGTGATCTGTGGGGGTACACGACCCTCGAGGCAGGCGCTCGGGCAGCCCTGGCGGCACTGACCGTCGAGTGGACGGGCCATGTTGTGTTCTACATCGTTGCACCTCACACTGCCGCCGACCGGCCGACTAACGAACTGTGCCGGGAGTTCTACCCGCAGGTGCCACTTGTCCAGGAGTTGCCAGGCAGCTCAGGGCTGTATAACTGCGCGAGAGCGCACCTGCTGCTTGGCTGGCGACACGATATACCTCACGCCCAGACGTCCTGATCGCGGCCTGATCGCGGTTAGCGCATGACGGCCGGGACAAATCGGTCGTTTCCCCGCGGGATACCCGTTAACAGATCTGGCTGCAGGGGCGAGCATGTCCGGCCTTCGCGCCCTGGTCGAGCCGACATGGCAAACGATAGGTATTGGCGAGGGTGCCCTGCGTAATCGCAGCGGTATTGACATGATGCGTGGTCTGGCCATAGGCTCTGTGGTCAGACCACATGCGGTTCTGAAATCCCTCTGGCTGCTAGTGGTATGTGGTCGGATCACGCGTGCTTTCTGGAGACCATTGTGACCTCTGATCGCGTGCGGCTGCATGAGCATGTGGTGCAGCACGTGGAGCGGGAGCTCGCGTCGGGGCGGCTGCCTGTGGGTGGCCGGTTGCCCGCGGAGCGGGCACTGGCCGAGCAGCTCGGCGTGAGCCGACCGTCGGTACGCGAGGGCGTGCGCGTGCTCGAGGCACTAGGGGTCGTCCACACGGCGGTCGGCAGCGGTCCTGAGTCCGGTGCCAGAGTCGTGGCCGACACTGCCTCGGGTATCACGGCTGCGCTGCGACTGCATCTGGCGTCGCGGACGCTGCCGGTGGCCGACGTCGTCAGGACCCGCACTCTGATGGAGTCGTGGGCAGTCCGCGAGGCTGCCCGCCTTCACAATGCCGACGCGCTTGCGATGGCCGCTGCGCTCCTCGATGAGATGGACGCCCCGAACCTGACGGCAGAGCGTTTCCACGATCTAGACACCGATTTTCACATCGCGCTGACAAAAGCCGCCGACAATGTCGTCGTCTCGGTTATCATGACGGCACTTCGGGAGTCGATTAAGGGCTACATTCTCGAGGCAATCCCGCGGCTGGACGACTGGCCGAAGATGGCACGGCTCCTGCGCCGCCAGCACCGTGCGGTGTACGCCGCCGTGACTCGCGGCGAAAGCGAGCGAGCGGCGCGCCTGGTCAGCAATCACATAGAGGGTTTTCATCGGGCTACGCAGATAGACAGGGGTGCGGGTCGCTACGAGTGAACTATGCCGACCACGCGGCTAAGACAGGTGCCGCGCCGGTGATCTGACCTGGCAGGGAGGCTGGCCGAAGGCATCCGGATCAGCCACGTAGTGGAAGCTCGACGCACGTTCCCCGGCACGGAGGCGATCAAGTGAAGATCACGGCAGTTAAGGCTCTGACATTCCGCTCGACCGACGGCAGCTCCGCCCCGTCCTGGCTCAGCGACACGGTGATTGCCAACCCGATGTCTATTTATCCCGACTATTACGCGAAGCGGTCATCGTGGGGTAACCGGTTTGCGACTGTCCTCGTCGAGATAGCTACGGACGAGGTGGTGACTGGCCTGGCGACGGCATACGGAGGGGAAGCGACTGCCGCATTGATTAACGGCCACTTGTCCGGTCTCCTCGTCGGCCAGGACCCGACCGACGTTGAACGGCTGTGGGACGAGATGTTCCGGGCGTCGCTGCCTTATGGCCGCAAGGGCTTGCCGATTATGGCGATCTCCGGCGTGGATAATGCGCTGTGGGACTTGCTGGGCAAGGCGGCAGATGCGCCCGTGTACCGGCTGTTGGGCGGGGCCTGCCGGGAAGACATGCCCGTCTACCAGACGACCAACGATGAGCAGGACTGGCGGTCGCTTGAGGGATTCGGCGTGAAGCTCGCGATCCCGCACGGGCCGGCGGATGGGAGGGATGGCCTGCACCGGAATGTCGCGCTGGTAAGGAGATGCCGTGAGGCTCTGGGCGATGTGCCTGAAATCATGCTTGATTGCTTCATGGCGTTCGACGTGGAGTACACCAGGCGGCTGATCGATCTCATCGAGCCGTACCATGTCCGATGGGTCGAGGACGTGCTCCCGCCCGACGACTACCGGGGTTACGAAGCTCTCGGGCGGATCGATACGCCGGTGTCGATAGCGACCGGCGAACACGAGTTCACACGATGGGGCTTCGCCCGGCTGATAGACACAGGCGGCGTCTCTATCCTTCAGCCAGATGCGCAGTGGGCAGGCGGCATAACGGAGACGCGTCGGATATGTGCGCTCGCGTCGGCCTATCACCTGACCGTGGTGCCGCATGCCGGCGCCTTGCAAGCCGAGGCGCTTCACCTGATGAAGAGCCAGGTGAACACCCCGTTTGCGGAGTGGGTCCGGTACTGGGATCGCGACGCTGTCCGGCTGCGGTCAGCCATCGAGGGCATTCCCGAGCCCGTCGCCGGGCGCGTTCGGCCCAGCGAGGAGCCTGGCTTGGGCATTCGGCGCGGCGAGGCTTTCGAGGCAACGGGCGGAGCCCGATGACGACGACCGCTCGGCCCCGGCTCGCAGTGGTCGGAACCGGGTGGTGGGCAACCCAGTTCCACATTCCTGGATTGCGCAGGTACGCGGGCGCAGAGCTGGTGGCCCTTGTGGACGGTGATGAGCAACGGCTAGACGCGGCCTCACGCGCATTCGACGTGCGCACCACGTACCGGTCGCTCGACGATCTCCTGGCGGCGCGGCAGGTCGACGGCGTACTGATCGCGACGCCAAGCGCCAGCCACTATGAGCTCGCGCGTCAGGCGCTTGAGGCGGGCCTGCACGTGATGGTCGAGAAGCCCATGACCATCAGGGCTTCGGAAGCGCGGGATCTCGTACGCCGCGCCGCGTCGGCAGGACTCCACCTGCAGGTTGGCTACACTCATCAGTTCACCGATTCAGCCGCGCGCCTGCGCGGGGTTTTCCAGGCTGGCGATCTCGGCGAGTGCGTGCAGATATCGGCGGTCTTCGCCTCCGCCGTGGATGCGTACTACCGAGGCACCCCAGATGATTACCGGCAGGCATTCCAGTTCTCCCTGACCGGACCCAAGCCGAGCACGTACTCAGAGCCTGGGCTCGCCGGCGGCGGGCAGGCTCACACGGTCTGCACGCACGTTGCCGGGATGCTGCTGTGGGCCACCGACCTGCGCGCCACGGAGGTAAGCGCGTTCATGGCCACCCTCGGTCTTCGCGTGGACGTGGTCGATGCCATCGCCTTCTGCCTGTCGAACGGGGCCGTCGGAACGATCGGGTCCAGCGGGAATCTGGGTCCACGGGACCTTACCCAGCAGGCTATCCATTACTACGCTACCGAGGGCTACGCGATCCAGGATCTCACTCACGCAACGTTGGACCTTTACTACAGGAACGGGTACCACGAGCGCGTGACCCCCCAGGGCGGCGACAAGCCCTACCCGGAGCACGCCCCCGGTCAGGCTTTCGCTGACCTCATTGCCGGCCGGGGGCCGAACAGGGCGCCGGGCGAATATGGCGCCCGGGCAGTTGAGCTTCTCGAGGCCGCGTACCGCGCGGCCGAAGACCAGGCGAACATACGCATCCAGGCCGAGACGTAATTACGCCGCAACATGACAGACAGCTGTCGAGCTGCGGCTCAGTGCGATACAAGCCCGTGCACTCGTGAGAATGGAGGCTCTTCGATGACGGACGAGAGCCAGCTCGTCAGCCTATTCGATCAGTGTTCCAATGCTGGCCGCTGGGGAAGCGACGATGAACTCGGGACGCTGAACTACATTACGGACGAGAAACGCCGAGCTGCCGCGGGGCTGGTGCAGACCGGGAAGGCTGTAGCGATAGGAAGGGCGCTTTCGACACAGGAGAGCCCGGCCAATGCCCGCCCATTGCTGCACCTGATGCTCCTAGAACAGGACCCGGACGCGGCTACCGACTATGTCGGCCTTGCCCCGCATGGGCTCGCGATAACTCATCTGGACGCAGTCGGCCACGTCTTCTGGGAGGGGCACGCCTACAACGGCCGACGGAGTTCCGACATCTGCTCGTCGCGCGGCCTTTCATTCGCGTCCATCCATGCGCAGCGCCAGGGGATCTTCACCCGCGGTGTTCTCTTGGATATCGCAGCGTGCCGTGGACTGCGGTGGCTGCCGGCAGCGGAGTTCGTGACGCGTGAGGACATCGAACTCGCTGAGAAGCGCCAGGACGTGCGCGTCGACCGAGGAGACGCGGTCTTCCTCCATGTGGGCGCCGAGCGGCGAGAGATCGAAGAGGGAGACAGCAACCCATGGGTACGAGCGGGCGTTGACGGCAGCGTCATCGGCTGGCTCCACGAGCGAGGGGTCGCCGTCTACTCCGGCGACTGCATCGAGCGCCTGCCCTATCCGAGTTCCCGGTTTCCGCTGCCGTTGCATCAGGTGGGGCTGGCGGCCATGGGCCTGTGCCTGCTGGACAATCCGACGATGACGGAACTGGTCGATGTCTGCGCAGAGCTCGGGCGCTCGGAATTCCTGCTGACATGCGCACCGCCGGATCTACCTGGCGGGACCGGGGCGGCGGTGAACCCGCTGTGCCTCTTCTGAGCCTGCGCCGCGGCGATCAGGGCGGTCACCGCGACCTGCGCTGTCAGGCGGGCGCGCCGGGCGGCGTGCGCCACGGCTGAGTCTCAGGTGGCCGTGCTGACCATGCGCCCATGATCCTGGGTCAGGAGCGGGCGGCGGCTTCGGTGAGGGCGCGGGCGGTCAGGATCCGGGCAAGGTGCTCGCGGTATTCGCGGCTGGCCCGGATGTCGGCCGCCGCGTTGGTGCCCTCGGCGGCGCGCGCGGCTGCGTCGGCGGGAGAGGCGCCGTCGGCCAGCGCGGCCTCTACCGCGGCGGCGCGCAGCGGGGTACTGCCCATGTTGACCAGCGAGACCTGGCCGCCCTGGACGGCGACGCCGACGATGGCCCAGTCGATCGCCCGCTGGTTGAACTTCTGGAACGACCAGCCTCGGGCGCCGGCGGCGGGCTTGGGCACCCGGATCTCGGTGAGCAGTTCGCTGGGCTCAAGCGCGGTCTCGAACAGGCCCTGGAAGAACTCCCCGACCGGGATCTCGCGGGAGCCGTCGGCACCGCGCACGACCAGCGTCGCGTCCAGCGCCAGCAGCACCGCGGGCAGGTCGGAAGCGGGGTCGGCGTGCGCGACAGAACCGCCGATCGTGCCGCGGTGCCGGATCTGCGGGTCGCCGACCTGGCCGGCCGCGTACGCGAGCAGCGGCAGGTCGCGGCCGAGCAGGTCGGAGTGCTGCACGTCGTGGTGCCTGGTCAGCGCGCCGATCGCGACGTGGGAGCCGTGATCTGTGAGGTAGGAGAGCTCGCGCAGGCCGCTGAGGTCGATGATCACCTCGGGGGCGGCCAGGCGCAGCTTCATGAGCGGCAGCAGCGAGTGCCCGCCGGCCAGGTACTTCGCGTCTTCGCCGTGCTCCGTGGCCAGGTCGAAGGCCTCCTCAGCCGAGCCTGCCCGCTTGTAGGTGAACGACGACGGGATCACGCCGCCCCCTCCTCAGCCGCGGCGAGTGCCGCCCTGACGATGTTGTGGTAGCCGGTGCACCGGCACAGGTTGCCCTCCAGGCCGGTTCGCACCTGTTCCTCGGTGGGGTGCGGGTTCTCCCGCAGCAAAGACACGATCGCCATCACCATGCCCGGGGTGCAGAAGCCGCACTGCAGCCCGTGCTGCTCGTGGAACGCGCGCTGCACCGGGTGCATCACGCCGTCGACCGCCAGGCCCTCCACGGTGGTGATCTCGTGGCCTGCGGCCTGGGCCGCCAGCACCGTGCAGGACTTCACCGACTCGCCGTCGAGCAGCACCGTGCAGGCCCCGCAGGAGGTGGTGTCGCAGCCCACGTTGGTCGCGGTCAGGTCCGCCACGTCCCGGATGTAGTGCACGAGCAGCATGCGGTCCTCGACGTCCGCGGTGATCTCCTTGCCGTTGACCGTCAGGTCGACCTTCACTGGTTACTCGCTTTCAGTGCCTCGTTGATGGCCGCCCACACTCGCTGCGGAGTGGTCGGCATGTCGATGTGCCTGACGCCGAGGTGCGCAACGGCGTCGACGACCGCGTTCTGGATGGCGGGGGTCGAACCGATCGTGCCCGCCTCGCCGATGCCCTTGACGCCGAGCGGGTTCACCGTGGTCGGCGTCTCGCTCAAGACCAGCTCGAAGCTGGGCAGGTCGGGCGCGGAGATGGCCGCGTAGTCCGCGAGCGTGGAGGTCAGCGGGTTGCCGTCAGCGTCGTAGAGCACCTCCTCGAGCAGGGCCTGGGCGGCTCCCTGCGCGATCCCGCCGTGCCGCTGCCCCTCGGCGAGCACCGGGTTCAGCACCGGTCCCGCGTCGTCCACGGTCACGTGGCGCAGCATCGTCACCTGCCCGGTCTCGGTGTCCACCTCGACCACGGAGACGTGCGAGCCGAACGGGAACGTGGGCACGTCGGCGGTGAAGCTCACGTCGGCGATCAGGCTGCCGCCGCTGGCATGCGCCGCGACCTGGGACCAGGTCAGGCCGGTGTCCGGGTCGCCGCGCACCTGCCACAGGCCGGTGCTCGTATCGAGCACCACGTCGGCCTCGGCGGCCTCGAGCATGTCCGCGACCTGGTGCCGCGCCTCGTCCTTGACCTCGATCGCGGCCTTGTGCACGGCCGAGCCGCCGAGCTGCAGCGAGCGGGAAGCGTAGGTGCCGACGCCGACCGGGATGAGATCGGTGTCCCCGTGGATGACCGTGACCTTGTCCATCGGGATGCCGAGCTCGTCCTGCACCAGCATCGCCCACGCGGTGTGGTGCCCCTGTCCGTGCGCGGAGCTGCCGGTGTAGACGGTTGCGGTGCCGTCGCTCGACACCTCGAGCTTGGCGGTCTCCCCCGCGCCCGCGTCGGCCGCGGTGATCTCCACGTACGTGGAGACGCCGATGCCGAGCTGCCTGGTGTCGCCGTGTGCGCGGCGCCGTTCCTGCTCACGGCGCAGCCCGGCATAGTCCGCTGCCGCCAGCGCCTTGTCCAGGGCTTCCTCGTACCGGCCGGTGTCGTACAGGGCGCCGGTCTTGGTCTGGAAGGGGAACTTGTCCGGGGCGACGAAGTTGCGCCGCCTGACCTCGGCCGGGTCCATGCCGATCTCGGCGGCGAACAGGTCGACCGCGCGCTCGACGGCCGCGGTGGCCTCCGGCCGTCCGGCGCCGCGGTAGGCGCTGATCGGCGTCGCGTTGGTGACCGCCACGCGGAACCCGGCCTGCACCTCCGGGATGTCGTACACGCCGGGCGCCATCAGGCAGGTCAGGCCGGGCAGGAAGCCGCCCATGCGCGGGAAGGCGCCGGTGTCCTGGACGACGTCGATGCGGTAGGCGAGGATCCGGCCGTCCCTGCTGCCGCCGATCTTGACGTGGTGCAGCTGGGCACGGCCCTGTGTCATGCCGACCAGGTTCTCGCTGCGGGTCTCGGCCCAGCGCAGCGCCCGGCCGGTCTTCCTGGCCGCCCAGGCGACGATGATCGCGTCCCTGTCGATGCCGACCTTCGCGCCGAACCCGCCGCCCACGTCGGGCACCACCACGCGGATCTGGTCCGGCGCCATGCCGAGCACGCCGGCCAGGATGAACCGGCACAGCTGCGCGTTCTGCGAGCTGTGCCAGACGGTCAGCTTGCCGCCGGAGAACGCGGCGGCGGTGGCCCGCCCCTCCATCGACATGCAGGCGACCCGCTGGTTGACGATGTCCTGCTCGACGACCACCTCGCAGGCGTCGAAGGGCGTGTCGTCGGTGGAGACCGGCTTGGCCGCGCAGACGTTGGTTCCCGCCGCGGGGAACAGCAGGGTCTCCTCGGCCAGCGATGCCGTTGGCCCGACCACGGCGGGCAGCGGGTCGTAGTCCACGCTGACCAGATCGGCGGCGTCCTCGCCCTGGTAGCGGCCATCGGTGATGACGAGCGCGACCGGCTCGCCGACGAACCGCGCCGTGTCGACAGCAAGCAGGGGCTCGGACCACGGGCCGCCGAGCGGCACCGGGCCCTCGCCGCCTCCGCCGCCCTCCTCCGGCTCCGGCGGCGGCGGCGCCAGGTCATCCATGTCGGCGACGGTCAGCACGGCGATCACGCCCGGCTCCTGCAGGGCCGCGCTCGCGTCGATGCCCGTGATGCGCGCGTGCGCGAGCGGGCTGCGGACGAACGTCAGCCGTGCCGCCCGGCTCAGCTCCGGCGTCCGCAGGTCATCTACGTAGACCCCGCCGGCGGTCAGCAGCCGGGGATCCTCCGTCCGGATGACCCGGGTGCCAAGGATGCTCATCTAACCCTCCATAGCTGCGGACCCGCCGGCCGTTTAGCCGCGAAACTACACCTGAGCGGCTCACGGAACCACGGCCGACCCGGCAAAAGCCGCTCCCGGCCATTATGACCGAGGCACAAAGGCGGCCGGCCCGTGTACCTGCCCGCCAGCGCTAGGTTGCCGGCCGAAATGGCGTTAGCGTCCATACCATGCTAGATGCCGCGGCCTGGACCGCCCGCCTGCACGAACTCGCCGAGCCGACCAGCGTCACCGGTGCCGTCCTCGGCGTCTGGGCCGACGGGCAGGAGGTCCTGGCCGCCTACGGGATGCTGAGCGCCGCAACCCGGGTGCCGGTTACCACCGACTCGCTGTTCCAGGTCGGGTCGATCACCAAGGTGTGGACCGCGTCGATGATCATGCAGCTCATCGACGCGGGCCGGCTGTCGCTGGACACCACCGTCGCGCGGGTGCTGCCCGGCGTGCGGCTCGGCGCTAAGGACATCGGCGAGCAGGTCACGGTGGCGCACCTGCTCACCCACACCAGCGGCATCGACGGCGACATCTTCACCGATACCGGCCGCGGCGACGGCTGCGTGCGGCGCTACGCGGACCTGCTCGCCGACGCCGCGTCGGCGTATCCGGCCGGCGACGCGTACTCCTACTGCAACAGCGGCTACGTGCTGCTCGGCCGGATCATCGAAGTGCTCGACGGCCGGCCGTGGGACCGGTCGCTGCGGGCCAGGCTGGCCGACCCGCTCGGGCTTACCCAGACGGTCACCCTGCCCGAGGAGGCGATCTTGCACCGCGCGGCGGTGGGCCACCGGGACGGCGCGCCGGTCGCGGTCTGGGGCCTGCCCCGCAGCGTCGGCCCGGCGGGCGGCATCGTCGCAAGCGCGCACGACCTGCTCGCCTTCGCCCGGCTGCACCTCGACGGCGGGACCGCGCCGGGCGGCTGCAGCGTCCTCAGCGAGTCCTCGGTGTCGGCCATGCAGCGGCCCCGTGCGCCGGTCCCCAACTTCGCGCTGCCGGGCGCGGCGATCGGCCTCGGCTGGCGGATGAGCAGGTGGGGCAGCCGGACGGTCATCGGGCACGACGGCGACACCATCGGCCAGTCTGCCTACCTGCGGGTCGACCCGGCGACCCGGGTCGCCGCCTGCCTGCTGACCAACTCCTCGGAATCGGCGTCCCTGTACCGGGCGGTGCTCGCCGAGGTGATCGAGGACTGGCCCGGGATCACGATGCCCGCCGATCCCGAACCCGCCGAGCCCGACCGGGTAACGGACGCGGACCTGAGCCGGCATGCCGGCCGTTACGAGCGCGCGTCGCGGCGGTTCGACGTGTCGGTACGCGACGGGCTGCTGCGCGTCGTGATCACCACGACCGGCGACCTGGCGGCGCTCACCGACGCCGAGCCCGAGGAGCTTGCCCTGTACCCCGCCGACTCCTCGGGCGCCAACTTCGTCTGCCGGTCGCAGGACGACGATCCGTGGGCCCCGCTCAGCTTCGCCCGGCTCCCCGGCGGCACGCCGTACGTCTTCATGAGCGGCCGGGTCACCCCGCGGGCCGGATGAGGGGCGGCGTGCGGACGGGCGCCGCGGCGGGGATCGCCGGCCCGGCCGTCTTCACCGTCGCGTGGATCGTCGGCTCGCTGCGGCAGACCGGGCACTCTGCCCTCGAGGTCCAGATCAGCGGGCTCGCCGCGGCCGGCGCCAGGGACCCGTGGATCATGATCGCGGGGTTCCTCGTGCTCGGCGGGTGCGCCGTGGCGTTCGGCGGCGCCCTGCACGAGGCGCTCGGCGGGCGCGGCCGGGCGGGGCCCGCGCCGAGGCTGATCCAGGGCGCCGGGGTGCTGACGATCGCAGCCGGCGTGCTGCGCCGTGACCACATGCTGCTCACCTCGGGCAGCGTCTCCTGGCACAACCACGCGCACGACGTGATCAGCGCGATCCTCTACGTCGACCTTGTCGCGGTCCAGCTGCTGCTTGCCGTGCGGTTCGGCGGCGACCAGGCGTGGCGGCCGTGGCGGCCGTGGCTGGTTGCCAGCGCGGTCGCGTCTGCCGCGGTCCTGATCGCGTTCGCGGCCGATACCTCCGCGGCCGACGCGGGCCTGGTGCAGCGCGTCGCGGTCAGCATCCCGCTTGCCGCTCTCGCCGCCGTCGCCGCCAGGCTGGTCTGGACTCCGGCGGCAGGCTCCTAGCCAGCACCCGCGGATGGTCCCGCCAGGCGGGCAATCCCGATGGATCGCCCGGCGGTGTTCCGGTACTGCCCGGATCAGGCAGCCCGGATCAGGCAGCCCGGATCAGGCAGCTGGGCGGGCCGCGAGGATGCGGCGGATGTCCGCGGTCTGATCGTCGCTGTACCTGTCGAGGATCGCGTGCAGGTCGTTGAGGTCCTGCACGCTGGTGTAGCTGGCGAGCTCGCGCTCCAGCGTCTTATGCGCGGCGCGGGCGGCCCTGGCGGCCTGGATACGAGTCACGATCGCGGTCCCCACCGCGGTGGCGGTCGGCATGTTTCCGTCCTCCTTGGTTGACAGTCCTTCCTCTTTCAGTGTTCCTGACCAAGAACTATGCGTCCAATGACCAGTTAGCAATACAACCATGACTCTCACTCATAATTTACAGTCATTGGCATGGATACCGACGCGTTGCGCTGGCTTCAGCAGGTGGCAGACGGCACGACCGTGACCGAGGTCAGCGACCTCGAGCCGGTTACCCAGTCCGGCGTGTCGCGGGCGCTGGCCCGGCTCGAAGCCGAAATCGGCACGCCGCTGCTGCGCCGCGCCGGGCGCACGCTCCGGATGACGCACGCGGGGGCGGTCTTCAAGCCGCACCTGGACGCGATGCTCCACCACCTCGACGATGGCATCGCCGCGGTGAGCCAGCTCATCGACCCCGATACCGGCACCGTGGCGCTCGCCTTCCAGCACTCGTTCGGCACCTGGCTGGTGCCCGACCTGGCGCGCAGCTTCCGTGCCACGCACCCGGGCGTAACCTTCCAGCTCACCCAGGTGCGCGACGAACTGCATGCGGCCGCCCTCGACGGCGGCAACGCCGACCTTGAGATCGGCACCCGCAGGCCGCCAGAGCCGGCGGTGCACACACGGCTGATCGCGCTGGAGCCGCTGCGGCTGGCGCTGCCGCGCGGGCACCGGCTGGGCGCGCACCGGCCCGGCGGGCACCGGGGCATCCGCCTGGCCGAGGTGGCCGGGGAACCGTTCATCGGCCTTGCGCCTGTCTCCGCACTCCGCAAGCTGGCCGACGACCTGTGCGAGCGGGCCGGGTTCCGGCCCGCCGTCATCTTCGAGGGCGACGACCTGTCCACGGTGCGCGGCTTCGTCGCGGCCGGCCTCGGGGTCGCCATCGTGCCCGCGCCGCGTTCCGGATCGCCGGAATCCGCCCCCGGCCCTGTGGCCTACGCCGACATCATGGACGAGGGGGCGACGAGGGAGATCTGCCTGTCCTGGTCGGCGGAACGGCGGCTGCTTCCGGCCGCCGAGGAGTTCCGCAGGCACGTCATCGCCCGGGTCGCGGCCGGGAGGCTGCCCGGCGTCGCGGAATAGGTGCCGGGCTGAACCGCTCGTGATTGGGTAGCACCGCATGACCCAGGTTGCCGACCCACGATGAGGAGGACCGCGCTGAACGCCGCCGCCGGCGAGACGGTTTCCGTGCTTGCGCTCGTCGCCGTGCTCGCGTGGGCGGTGATCAGGCCGCACGGCTGGCCGGAGGCGGTCATGGCGGTGCCCGCGGCGGGCTGCCTGATCGCGGTCGGCGCGATCTCGGCCACCGGCGCCGCCGGCCAGGCCAGGCAGATCGGGCCGGTGATCGGCTTCCTTGCCGCGATCCTCGTGCTCGCGCACCTGTGCGATGACGACGGCCTGTTCCGGGCCTGCGGCAGGTGGATGGCGCGGGGCAGCGGCGGCCGCCCGCGGCGGCTGCTCGCGCTGGTGTTCGTCGTCGCCGCGGTCACGACCGCAGTGCTGAGCCTGGACGCTACGGTCGTGCTGCTCACCCCGGTCGTGTTCGCCACCGCGGCCAGGCTGGACCTGCGGGCCAGGCCGCACGTGTACGCGTGCACGCACCTGGCGAACTCCGCGTCGCTGCTGCTGCCCGTCTCCAACCTCACCAACCTGCTCGCGTTCGCCGCCAGCGGGCTGGCCTTCCCGCGCTTCGCGGCGCTGATGGCGCTGCCCTGGCTGGCCGCGATCGGCGTCGAGTACGCGGTGTTCGGCCGGTTCTTCGCCGCCGACCTCGGCGTCGGCGCGGCCGACCCGGAGCGGGAACGGGACCCCGCCCAGGGCGTGCCGGTCTTCACCATCGTCGTGGTCGCCGCCACGCTCGCCGGGTTCGTGGTCGCGTCGGCGGCCGGGGTGAGCCCCGCATGGGCCGCGTTCGGCGGCGCCGCGGTGCTGGCCATCCGCGCGCTGGCACGGCGGCGGGTCGGTCCCGTGGACCTGGTGCGCGCCGCGGACCCGCCGTTCCTGCTGTTCGTGCTCGGCCTGGCGATCGTGGTCGCGGCGGTGGTCGGCAACGGGCTCGGCTCCGCGCTCGCGCCGCTGCTGCCCACGGGCGCGTCGCTGCCAGCCTTGCTCGCCATCGCGGCGCTCGCCGCGGTCCTCGCCAACGTCGCCAACAACCTGCCTGCCGTCCTGGTGCTCGCACCGCTGGCCGCGCCGTCCGGTGCAGGCGCCGTCCTCGCCGTGCTGATCGGCGTCAACATCGGGCCGAACCTCACCTACACCGGCTCGCTCGCGACGCTACTGTGGCGCCGCAGCCTGCGCCGCCACGGGTCGGCGCCGGATCTCGGGGAATTCACCAGGCTGGGGCTGCTCACGGTGCCGGCCGGACTCGTCCTCGCGGTGCTTGCCCTGTGGGCGGCGCTGCACGTCAGGTAGAAAGGCGCGGCATGGAGGCTGATCCGCGGTGACCGGGAGTGATACCACCTCTCGTTCTGTCTATATCTGGGTGTCCGAGGGAAGCTGGCGGGCCAGCGTGGACGCGGCCCTCAGCCTGGCTCCGGCGGCCGCCACGTTCACCCTGCTGCACGTCACGTCGGCCGAGGCGCCGGACGCCGCGCACGGCGCGTACCTGGGGCTGTTCGGACGCGCCGGGCACGACCCAGGCGCCAGGCTGGAGCGGCTCGCCGCCGCGTCGGCCGGCGAACTGCTCGACGCGGCCGCGCGCAGGCTGGGCCGCCCGTGCGAGCGGCTGGAGGTCCAGGGCCATGCCGAGCGCGCGGTCGTGGCCGCCTCGGCCGACGCGGACCTGCTGATCATGGCGCGAGACGGCGACCGGAGCAGGCTCGGCCCGAAGAGCCTGGGCAAGGCCGCCCGGTTCGTCGTCGACCACGCCGCGTGCCCGGTGCTGCTCGTCTGGCCCGAGTCGCCGCCGGCCGTGAGCACTCTTCCACCCCCACCACCTCATCCGCCTCGTCAGCCTCCCCCACCTCCTCCGCCACCGCGGCGGTAGAGGCGAGGAGCGATTTCCGTGATCCCCGTGACCGCTGGGATTCGGCACCTTCGCGTTTATACGATGTGGATGTCCCCACCACGTAGCTCTATGTGACTGGCTGCGACTTCCACGCCTTACGGTCAGGGGCAGGTGAGACGGAATTGCCGTACTGCTTCTGATGAGGCAGGCGCGAGTCGGGCAGGACCTGGCAGAAGGGAGAGGGCGACGCGCGGCAGCCGGTATCGTCAACCTGAGGTTGACCAATCGAACCGGTCAACCTAGGGTTGACGCATGGAGCAACTTCCCGTACGGCTCGATGAGCTGATCGGCTTCGTGAAGAGCCAGGAGGGCACGGCGCTTGGCCAGGTGTCGGCGGCGGTGCGGATCTCCGAGCATCTCGGCGAGCTCGCCGACCATCTAATCGGCCACTTCGTCGACCAGGCCCGCAGGTCGGGCGCGTCCTGGACCGAGATCGGCCAGTCCATGGGCGTCACCAAGCAGGCCGCGCAGAAGCGCTTCGTGCCGAAGGCGGGCGACTGGCAGAGCCTGCTCCAGGAGGCCTTCCGCGAGCATCCCTTCTCCCGGTTCACCGACCGGGCCAGGCGGGCGATCCAGGCCGCGCAGACCGAGGCACGCGATCACCGGCACGACTTCATCGGCACCGAGCACCTGGCGCTCGGCGTGCTCACCGAGCCGGACGGCCTGGCGGTCAAGGCCGTCGAGGCGCTCGGGGTCACGCGGGAGCAGGCGCGCCAGGCGCTGATCGCGGCCCTGCCGGCGGCCACGGTGCAGGAGCCGACCGAAGGCCGCAAACCGCCCACGCCGCTGGCCAGGAAGGTATTCGAACTCGCCGTCCGCAAGGCGCTCATGCTCGGGCACAACTACATCGGCACCGAGCATCTCCTGCTCGGCCTGCTGGAGGAGGACGAGGGCATCGGCGGCCGGACGCTGACCGGGCTCGGCGTGACCGGCCAGCGGGCGGAAGAGTGGCTTCTGCCCGAGCTCGCGCGCCTGCTCGCGGAGAGGCAGCGGCTGGCGGGCGGAGCGGGCTAGCTGGCGGAGCGGGCGGCCGGTCGTAGCGCAGCGGCAGCCGCTCGACGCGGTTGCCCGTCAGGTTCACGCCGGTATCCCGCCGGAGCCGGCCGGTCAGCCGGCCGCCTGCGCGGGCTCCACCCTTGTCGTTGTCAGCAGCATGCATATAATTGACTTAAGCAACTGATCCGGCAGGGGGACGGCATGAGCGAACTGACGTCCGACGACCCGGTGCTCGCGGGCGAGGCCGAGGTGGCGGCGGTGCGGGAGTTCAACCGGTTCTACACGAACGTGATCGGGCTGCTGCGCGGCAAGTACCTGGGCACGCCGTACTCGCTGACCGAGGCAAGGCTGCTGTTCGAGCTGGCGCAGCGGGACGCCAGCGAGGTGACCGACCTGCGCCGCGTGGTCGACATCGACGCCGGGTACCTGAGCCGCATCCTGGCCAGGTTCGAGGCCGACGGCCTGATCTGGCGGCAGCGCTCGCCCGCCGACGCGCGCCGGCAGGTCATCCGGCTGACCGAGGCCGGACGCTCGGTCGTCGCGGGCCTGGACGCGCGGTCCGCCGCGCAGACCCGCGAGATGCTCGCCGACGTGCGTCCCGAGGACCGCCGCCGGATGCTCGACGGCATGCGGGTGATCACCGAGGTGCTCACCGAGGCGCCCCAGCCGCGCGGCTACCTGCTGCGTGCCCCCCAGCCGGGCGACATGGGCTGGGTGGTGCACCGTAACGCGGCGTTGTACGCGGAGGAGTTCGGCTGGGACTGCTCGTACGAGGCGCTCGTGGCCAGGATCGTCGCGGACTACGTCAACACCAGGGACCCGGAGAGGGAATCTGCCTGGATCGCCGAGGTCGACGGGACCCCGGCCGGCTGCGTGTTCTGCGTGCGGGAAGACGAGCAGACCGCACGGCTGCGGCTGCTGCTCGTCGAGCCGTGGGCCAGGGGCCTGGGGATCGGCGCCCGGCTGGTCGAGGAGGTGCTCAGGTTCGCCCGCCGGGCCGGGTACACGGGAATCACCCTGTGGACCAACGACGTCCTCGCCGACGCCAGGCGCATCTACGAGCGTGCTGGCTTCAGGCTGGACGACGAGAGCCGCCACCACAGCTTCGGAAAGGACCTGACCGGCCAGAACTGGTCCCGCAGCCTGTGACGGCGGGATGCCTCATGGGTTAGGCCAGTGCTCCAGGCTGGGCTTCTCGAGCGGCCAGCCGCCGCCCGCCAGCCTGGCCCTGACACGGTTGATGTCCGCGTCGCTCGGCTGGTGCTTGGTGACGTCGGTGATGGCCGCGCGGATCTTCTCGGCCGCCTCCGGCTTGCTCTCGTTCTCCAGTTCCTTCACGATCGCCTCGACCTCGTCGTTGGTCAGCTGGCTGCCGAGCAGGGCGAACAGCGGCAGGTAGTCGACGTCGGGAACGCCCTCTGGGTAGCCGGCGCGCAGCCATTCGATGATCTTGCTCAGCACGGGTGGCAGCGCCATGTTCTCCTACCCTCTCGATGAGATAGCCGTGGTCGCGGTCGTTACTTGGCCTTGGCGGGGTGGCCGATCTGGTAGACCTCGTAGACGCACCAGCCGAGGGCAGCCAGGATGATCAGGAAGATGATCGCGGCGATGAGCATGCCGAGCACGTTGCCGCCGACCAGGCGATCATTATCGGCGGACGCGTCGCCCCCGGCCGATCCGGCCCCCGCGCCCGCGGTCTGCACGCGGGCACCGCCCGGCCAGGCCAGGGCGCGCAGCCCGATGGCGAACAGCGCGGGCAGCCCGGCCCCGGCGATCAGGCCGTAGACCACGATCTTCCACAGGGCGCTCAGGTTGATCCAGGACATTGTTGCTTCCCCTGTCGCTCAGGCCGCTGCCGCGTGCTCGGGTTCGGCCGGAGCGACCGAGCCCGTCCACTCGTCGTTGACGTTCTTGTGGTCGACCTTGCTGCCGCGGGACCTCCAGTAGATCACCGCGACGACGGCCAGCAGGATGATCAGGTCGACGACCACGCCGAGGGTGCCGCCGATGACGTGTGCCAGGGCGTAGGCCCCGGCGCCCACGAGCGCCGCCGAGGGCAGCGTGAACACCCACGCGGTGGCCATCCGCCCGGCCACGTTCCAGCGGACCTCGGCGCCCTTCTTGCCCAGGCCGGTGCCGATGATCGAGCCGGTGGCGACGTGCGTGGTGGACAGCGAGTAGCCGAAGCTGCTCGACAGCAGGATAACCGCGGCCGAGGCGGACTCGGCCGCCATGCCCTGCGGCGACTCGATCTCGACCAGGCCCTTGCCCAGGGTGCGGATGACCCGCCAGCCGCCGATGTAGGTGCCCAGGCTGATGGCGAGCGCGCAGCACAGGATGACCCAGAACGGCGCGTTCGAGCCGGATGCGAGCGTCCCGTTCGCGATCAGCGCCAGCGTGATGACGCCCATCGTCTTCTGCGCGTCGTTGGTGCCGTGGGCCAGGGACACCATGCACGCCGACCCGATCTGGCCGATCCGGAAGCCGTGTTGCCTGGCCGAGTCGGTGAGACCGCGGCTGATTCTGTACAGCAGCCACGTTCCCGTCGCCGCGACGAGCGCGGCGATGATCGGCGACAGGACGGCCGGCAGCACGACCTTCGAGACCAGTCCGTGCCACAGCACGGCGTGGCCGCCCGCGGCGGCCAGCATCGAGCCGATCACGCCGCCGATCAGCGCGTGCGAGGAACTCGACGGGATGCCGAGGAGCCAGGTGAGCAGGTTCCAGATGATCCCGCCCGCCAGGCCGGCGGCGACCACGGTCAGCGTCACCAGTTTCGTGCTGACCAGGCCGCTCGCGATCGTCGCGGCGACGGCCAGGGAAAGGAATGCGCCGACGAGGTTCAGCACCCCGGAGACGGCGACCGCGACCCTCGGCTCGAGCGCCTTGGTCGCGATCGACGTTGCCATCGCATTACCTGTGTCATGGAATCCGTTGGTGAAGTCGAAACCGAGAGCGGTTATGACCACCAGCACCAGAACTGCGTCGTTGCCCACGGGGCTAGCGTCTCTACCAGCGATGTCGGTGTCGAGAGGCCGGCCGCAACGCTCAATCGATTGTCATCAGAAGATCAACTTCCGTTCAACATTTGATAACCAGAGATGACACCGAGTATTCAAATCTTAACTGTGCGTCGATTTTCCGGCCTCTGGCGCGCCTAGCGCGGTGCCAGTGGGGCGCAAGGTGCTCACGGGACACCGGCCATGCGGTTGTCACGATAATGCCCTGTCGTCTTTGCTAGCCGTTGACTTAAGCTCCCCCTATGGGGAGGGTCGCCGTATCGGCCGCCTCCACGGTGGGCTCCTGGCTGGGATCCGCGGCTGCCGGAATGCTGGCGCTGGCGCTGCTGGTGTCCGGCTGCGTGTTTGCCGCCCTGACCGGGCCCGCGGTCAGCCTGCACACCCGCACCGAGGCGCTGCAGCAGACGCTGGCCGCGCTCGGCGGCGCCACCAAGGCCGTCGAGGTGAGCGCGGACTGGACCTCGTTCACCAGCGAGATGAACGGCGATCAGAGCATTCTCGGCGTCGGGCAGGCCGAGAACATGACCAGGACGCAGGTCACCACGGCGGAAAGCGAGATCGGCCGGGGCCTGGCGGCGACGCCGCTGCCGCTCGCGGCCGACCACTGGGCCGGCCTGAGCAGCCGGCTGATCCCCGTGACGTCGGGCGCGGCGCGCAGCGCATATGCCATGATCCCGCCCAAGATGGAGGTCGTCTACCGGGACACGCTCACCGGCAACGCCGAGCTGGCGGCGGGAAGCTACGCCCACGGCAAGCTGCCGCCAGGCTGGCTGGCGGCGACGGTGACGGCACAGACGGCCGCGCGGTTCGGGCTGCATCCGGGGTCCCGGCTCCGGCTGGCCGCCACCACCGGGACGGTCACCGTGCTCGTCACCGCGATCCTGCGAGCCCGCGATCCCGCCTCGACCTTCTGGACCACGGACAGCACCACCCAGATACCGAGCCTGACCACCCCGCCGAAGCTGCCCTCCTTCTGGGCCGGCGCGGTCATCGTGGACCCGGACCAGCTCACCGCCATGCAGGACGCGCTCGGCGGCGGCGGCCTCGAATTGCAGTGGGAATACCCGCTGGCGCTCGGCGCACTGACCGCTGACCAGGCTCAGGGGCTGGCCGACGACCTGGCGAAGGCCGCCGCGGCGACGCCGACGCTGTACGGCCGCCTGGCCAACGCGGCGGACACCACGACTACCGGTTCCCCGCTGGCCCTGAACCTGGCAGTCTTCCTGGACACCCAGGCCGCGGTCCAGACCGTGCTGCTGCTGCTGTTCGTCAGCCTGGTCGTGGTCGGGGCCGCGGTGATCCTGCTGGCGGCACGGATGGTCGCGGTCCGCAGGCGCGGCGAACTCGCCATGCTGCGCTCCCGCGGCGCTTCGCTGTGGCAGGTCGCGGCCGTGATGCTGCGCGGCGCGGTGATCGCGGCCGGTCCGGCCGCGCTGGCCGGGGCGGGGCTCGCGCTGGCATTCGGGCCGCGCGGCACCTTTTCGGCGCTCGGCTTGTCGCTGGCCGGGCCCGCGGTCCTTGTCGCGCTCGGCGGGCTGCCGCTTGT
>JASHTQ010000220.1 GCA_030040475.1 Streptosporangiaceae bacterium | reverse complement strand
AACGTCTGCGTCACGATAAGCAGGGTCGTCACGCCCGTCTCGCTGAACAGCACCGTGCCGCCGTCCTGGACCATCTCGACGTCATAGGGCGCCGGCTCGGATCCGCCGGCTATCTGCCCGGACTCGAATTCGAGGACTGCGGCCGAGTTGGGTGTCGTCGGCTTGACGAAGACGTCCCCGCCGCCGGTCGCGGTGGTCGTCAGCCCGTTCTGCTTCAGCCAGTAGCGCAGCGCCACATCCTGGGTGTTGCCGAGCGACGGGCTGGCCAGAGTCTTGCCCTTGAGCTGGGCGGCCGAGGTAATGCCCTTCTTGACGACGATCGAGGCGCCGCCGGTGGCCGCACCGGAGATGATCTTGATGGCCGAGCCGCTTGACTTCTGCCAGGCGTTGATCGCCGGGTTCGGCCCGACGTAGGCGACGTCAAGCTGGCCTGCAAGCAGCGCCGTCGTCTCCTCGGTTCCCGTACTGAACGCGGTCGGCTTCAGCGATCCCGCCGAGCCGAGGTCCTTCGCGAAGAAACCCTCCTTGAGCCCGACAAGGGCGGAGGCGTGCGTGATGTTCTCCAGGAAGCCGAGCCTGACCGTGACAGGCGCGCTCGCGGCGGAGGTCGTCGTGCCCGCATTCGTGGCGCCCGAAGTAGCGGCGGGCGAAGACGAGGAAGAGCAGGCGGCGGCAAGCAGGAGAATACCGCCGGTTAGCGCGGCGGCCATAACACGTCGCATTCAAATACCCCTAAGGCTTGAAGGTTAATTTTCCTATCGTTTATATAGGAAATAGCGTCCGATTCACTATACATCAAGCCGACAACATGGAGAATGCGGCGAGTCTGGCCGCCGAGGCGGACGCGACCAGGGGTCAGGCGGGCCCGGATCAGTTGCCTTCGTCGGCGGAATCCTGCAGCGTAACGCCGACCACGGAAGAAAACTTGGTCAGGCACTCCTCCAGCCGTGCCACATCCGCATCGCTCGCCTTGTCGATCTGGTAGGTCACCTGCTCGAGCGCGTAGGGCGACGAGTTGAGGTCGGGTGGCAGCGGCGCGGCGACCACGTCCGGCGCCTTTGCGCAGGCAGTGCGGACGGTCAGCTTCTGCGCGAGCGGCGTGCCGTCGCGGAAGCTGACGATAGCCTGCTGCTGCCCGAGCGCCGCGTCGAACTTCGCGCAGCCCGCGAGCGCAGGCGCCGCCGCGCCTACCGCCAGCGCGACCACGAGCAGACGGCCCCTCCGGCCTTTAACTACATCGGGTAGTACCCGCATGATGCAAGCCTACGGCCCGCGAGTCCCTAGTACCGTATCGGCAGGCACTTCCAATCAGCTTCCAATCAGGAGGACAGGTGGCCGGCCGGATCGGTAACATGCCGCAAGCGTCCAGTCACGTCCCGCTGATCCACACTGTCAGGCGATGATGCCCTCCGCTCGTCACATTCTCATCGTCAATTCCCGCAGCGTGCACCAGCCGCTCTTCGTGGTAGGCGCGCCGCACTCGGGGGCGGACCTCATCGGCCGCGCGCTGAAGGCCTCCCCTGGCTTCCACGTCACGATGGGTCAGCCCAGCGTGCTGCGCACGGTGTACGCCTTCGCGCGGCGCCCGTCGATGCACGAGGGCAGGACCCAGGCCGCCGCGGCCGTCATCCGGGACGCCTTCGCCCAGGCGTGGCAGGTCACGCCGCACAGCTGCCTGGAGTGCACGCCGCAGTGCCGCGCCGCCGCCGGGCTTGCGGCCGATGCCGTCGGCCCTTGCGTGGAACTGCGCGGCCTGGAGAGGTTCGGTGACGCCAGCCCCGACCTCATCTATTGCGCGGAGGCGCTCACCGACGCGTTTCCCGACGCGCGGATCGTCCAGGTCATCAGGGACGGCCGGGACGTGGTTGCCAGCATGCTCGCCGACCCCGTGGTCATGTCGTGGTTCAGGCCGAGCTTCGTGAACGTCGACACCGAGTTCCCCAACCCGTTCTTCGGCATCGAGACGGAGGAAGACCGCGAGGCCTGGCCGCAGCTGTCGCCGCCTGCCAGGTGCGCGCTGCGCTGGCGCTGGTCGGTGCGCCTGGCCGCCAGGCTGCACCACAGCCTCCCCGCGGGCCAGCTCAAGACGCTCCGCTACGAGCACCTGATGAACAAGCCGGACGAGGCCCTGTCCGATCTGTCGAAGTTCACCGGCGTGGCCGTGGCGGCGGCCGAGATCCGCAACGAGGCCCGCGCGGCGCGGACGCGCGGACGCTCCCGCGGGGCGGCGTCGGCGCGGCAGCGGCAGCTCGGCAGCCAGGACATCGCCCAGATCGACACGATCGCCGGCGAGGAGCTCCGCCGCCTCGGCTACACGTCCTGACAGTGCCCTATCCATCCGGGGCCATGATGCCGGCGATCCGCCGTCCGGCGTGGACTAGCCTTGGGTGCCATGTTCCGCCCGCTGGACGGCCAGCTTGACCACACAGTCCTGGAAGCCCAGATGCTCGGCACCTGGGAGCGCGAGGGCACCTTCGCGCTGCTGCGCGAGAAGAACAAGGGTGGCCCGCGGTTCAGCTTCATCGACGGCCCGGTTACCGCGAACAAGAGACTTGGCGTGCACACCGCGTGGGGCCGCTCGCTCAAGGACGTCTACCAGCGCTACAAGGCCATGCGCGGCTATCACCAGCGGTACCAGAACGGCTTCGACTGCCAGGGCCTGTGGATAGAGGTCGGCGTCGAGCGCGAGCTCGGGCTGAACTCCAAACGGGAGATCGAGGACTACGGCCTCGCCGAATTCGCCGAGCGCTGCCGCGCGACCGTGGTGAAGTCCGCGCGCCAGCTGATCGAGGGCTCGGTGCGCCTCGGAATGTGGATGGACTGGGAGAACAGCTACTACACGTCCTCCGACGTCAACATCGAGTACATCTGGCGCTTCCTCGCCGTCACCCGCGAGCGCGGCTGGCTCTACAAGGGCCACCGATCCACCGAGTGGTGCCCGCGCTGCGGCACGTCCATCTCCGCGCACGAACTGGTCGGCAGCTACATCGACAAGGAGGACCCGTCGCTGTGGGTCCGCTTCCCGCTGCTCGACCGCCCGGGCGAATCGATCGTCGTGTGGACGACGACCCCGTGGACGCTGCCCGCCAACGTCGCCGCAGCGGTGAACCCGGCTGCCCGGTACGGCCTGCGCGGCGGCGACTGGGTAGCGGTCGACCGGGCCGGCGCCGGGATCGCGTTCGACGCGGTGGTGACCGGCGCCGAGATGGCCGGCTGGCGTTACCGCGGCCCGTTCGACGACCTCGAGCCCGGTGCCGGGGTCGCGCACCAGGTCATCACCTGGGACGAGGTGTCGCTGGAGGAGGGCACCGGGATCGTGCACATCGCGCCCGGCTGCGGCACCGAGGACTTCGCCCAGTCGAAGGTCCACGACCTGCCGGTGCTGGTGCCGGTGGACGAGGCGGGTGCCTTCTATCCCGAGTACGGATGGCTGGCGGGCCTGACCACGACCGCGGCGGCCCGCCCGGTCGTGGAGGCGCTGCGGGAGCGCGGGCTGCTGGTCCGCGCGGCCACGATCAGGCACCGCTACCCCGAGTGCTGGCGCTGCCATACGCCGCTGATCTTCCGCGTGACCGACGACTGGTTCATCTCCGTGGCCGAGGTCAGGGAACCCATGCGCGCCGCCAACCGCGAGGTCGAGTGGGTGCCCGAGTACATGGGCAAGCGCATGGACGACTGGCTGGTCAGCATGTCGGACTGGAACATCTCCAGGCGCCGCTACTACGGCATGCCGCTGCCGTTCTATCCCTGCGCGTGCGGTCACCTCAACGTCATCGGCTCCCGTCGCGAGCTGGCCGAGCGCTCAGGGAGCTCCCTGCAGGGCCTGCGCGAGCTGCGCCGGCCCTGGATCGACGAGGTGCGTATCGGCTGCGAGAAGTGCGGCGCGCTCGTCGAGCGCGTCCCCGAGGTGGGCGACGTCTGGCTGGATGCGGGCATCGTCCCGTTCTCCACCCTGGGCTGGCAGAATCCGGTCACCGCGCCGAACGGCTTCGGCGCCGGCGCGGCCGCCGGGCTCACCGGCGCCGACCTGCCCGATCATCGGTACTGGCAGGACTGGTACCCCGCCGACTGGGTCTCGGAGATGCGGGAGCAGATCCGGCTCTGGTTCTACTCGATGCTGTTCATGTCGGTGACCCTGACCGGCGTCTCGCCCTACCGCAAGGTGCTGGGATACGAGCGGATGCTCGACATCCGCGGCCGGGAGATGCATGGCTCGCACGGCAACATCATCGAGGCGGAAGACGCCTTCGACCGGATGGGCGCGGACGTCATGCGCTGGATCTACTGCGCGCAGCCGCCCAGCCAGGATCTGCTGTTCGGGTTCGAGCCCGGCCACGAGGTCAAGCGCAAGCTGCTCACGTTGTGGAACAGCGTCAGCTTCTTCATCCAGTACGCGAACCTGACCGACTTCACCCCCGATAGCGACGCCGCGTGGCCTTCGTCGCAGGACCTGGACCGGTGGATCGCCGCGCGCACCGGGCAGTTCGCGGCCGAGGCCACGCAGGGCTACGAGCAGTACCTGACGGCCAACGTGCTGCGCGCATTCGAGGCCTACCTCGACGACCTGTCGAACTGGTACATCAGGCGCACCCGCCCGCGCTTCTGGAACGGCGACACCGAGGCCCTGCAGACGCTCTGGTCCTGCCTGACCACGAGCCTGCGGCTGGTCGCGCCCATCTTGCCGTTCGTCACCGATTACCTGTGGCGGGCACTGACCGGTCCCGCCGCGTCCGTGTTCCTCGCCGACTGGCCGGATCCCGGACCCGCGGACATGGCCCTGGTCGCCGACATGGCCCAGGTCAGGAAGATCGTCAGCCTCGGCCATCAGGGCCGGGTCACGTCGCGGATGAAGGTCCGCCAGCCGCTGCGCCGCGTGATCGTCCAGGGGGCCGACGGGGTCGCGCCCTACCTGGACATGATCGCCGACGAACTGCGGGTCAAGAGCGTCACGATCGGCGCGGTCGACGCCGAGGAGATCACCGTCCGGCCCAACCTGCGGGTACTCGGGCCGCGCCTGGGTCCCGCGATCACGACGATCCGCTCGATGCTGCAGGCGGGCGAGTTCACCGAGCTTGCAGGCGGCCGGTTCCGCGTCGGCGACATCGAGCTCGAGCCCGGCGAGGTCCTGGTGGACAGGCACGGCAAGGAAGGCTGGTACGTCGCGAGCTCGGACGGCGTCACCATCGCGCTCGACCTCGCCGTCGACGACGAGCTGCGCCTCGAGGCACGGGTCTACGACACCATCCACCGGGTCAACGGCCTGCGTAAGCAGACGGGCCTGGACATCACCGACCGGATCACGCTCGGCCTGCCGCGGTCGGACGCTGACCTCCTCCGGCACCGGGACTGGATCATGTCCGAGACCCTCGCCGTCACCCTCACCGTCTCCGACGACGACGAGCTGCGCCTGGCCCGCGCCGACGTGTAGAGCTCCACCATCCCGGCCGGGATCCGCACCGCCGTCACCCTCCCCGACGGCACCACCGCCGCAGCCCCGACGGCACCAAAGTCTTCCGCAGCCACTGTGCCTGCGTTCAGGGGTGCCTCGTCGCGCTGGCCGACAGTACTGACCTAAGGTCGCATGCCGCGGAGGGCGACGGCCAGGGCCAGCCGGCCGAGGGGGGTCGAGCCTGGGGGACGGCCGATGGAGGCGCCGCGGCGGGCGCTGAAGAGGACCGCGTACAGGAGGATGACCGCCAGGGACTCGGCGGGCTCGTCCGAGCGGATCTCGCCGCGCAACTGGCCCTCCGCGAGGACGGCGGTGGTGGCCGGTACCGGCGGGGCGATGTCCTCGCCGAGGAACTCGGTGAGACGGCCCGGGTGGCCGATCACGTAATGGAGCACCTTGCCGCGCAGGGCGCTGGAGGGGGCGACCTCGATTGCGGACCGGGACATCTCGCCGAACGCGGCGGCGAGCAGCGACTCGGTGGGCCGGCCGGCCTGGAGTCCCTCGTGGATCGCGGCGGCGTAGGCCCGGCAGATCTCGGCGGCGGCGTCGAGCAGGACGTCCTCCTTGGCCGGGAAGTAATGGAAGAACGTTCCCCAGCTGACGCCGGCGGCGGCGACGATGTCCTCGACGCGGGCCGCCTCGAGTCCTACCTTCGTATATTCGGCCATGGCGGCCTCGTACAGCCGCCGGCGGGTGGCGACCGCGCGGCGCTGGCGAGGGCGGGGCCCAGAAATGATTTCACCTCCCGCCGGTCGGGTGGTTAGGCTGCAATGACACGATCTTAGTACCAATACTGATTCGAATCAGTTTGAGGAGAGGTCATCGTGCGGGGCGCGTGTGGAGGGTTCGCTGCCAACGTGGGGGGCGTGCTGGGCGATGCGGCGGAGCGGGTGGCCAGGTCGCCTCGGCTTAGGGTGCTGCGGCTGTTGTGGGAGACGAGTCCGGCGCTGATGGTCGTGCTCGGGCTGTTCGTGCTTGCCGACGGGTTCCTGCCGATCGTGTCGCTGGTGGCGCTCGGGCGGGCCGTCGGGAAGATACCCGACGCGGTGCGGTACGGTCTCGGGTCTTCGAGCGGGCACGCCCTGTTGCTCGCGCTGGCGCTCGGCACGCTGGCGTATGCGCTGTCGCTGCTGCGCAGCCCGGGTGAGGATCTTGTCTCCGCGCACTGCTCGGCGGTGATGGCGACCGGGATGCAGCGCCGCCTGGCGCGGGCGGTATGCGAGCCGGCCGGCGTGGAGCACCTGGAGGACTCGGCGGTTCTCGATCAGCTGGCATCTGCGAGCGGTGAGCTGTCCACGTCCGGGCCCGCCGACGCGCCGATGGCGCTGGCCGGGGCGTTCGGCGACAGGCTCAGCGGGTTCCTCGCCTGCGTGGTGCTCGCCTCGTTCCGCTGGTACATCGGGCTGCTGTTCTTCGTCGGCTGGTCCGTGCTGCGCCCGCCGCTGCGGCGGCTGCTCGCCGAGCGGGCCACGCTGGTTCGCCGCGCGACGCCCGAGCTGCGGCACAGCTGGTACTACCTGGGCTGCTCCTACCGGCCGGCGTTCGCCAAGGAGGTGCGGGTGTTCGGCCTGGGTGCCTGGCTCCTGGACAGGCACCGGGCCAAGTGGCTGGCGGGGATGGAACCGCCATGGCAGCAGATGCGCCACTTCAGGAACAGGGCGCTGCTCTTCGGCGCCGTCGTCGCCGCGATGTACGTCGTCGGGGCGGGATTCCTCGGGCTCGCGGCCTACCACCACGACATCGCCCTCGGCACGGTCGCGGTAATGCTGCCGATGCTTCCCACCACCATGCAGGTCGGCGGGGTGAGCGCGGCCGACGTGTCGCTGGAGCAGATGCTCGCCAGCGTGCCCGACCTCGACGAGCTGATCGCCAGGCTCCGCACCGCACCGGGTACGGACGGCGGCATCCGCGAGGTCCAGGGCCTGCCGGGCGCCGCGATCAGGTTCGAGTCAGTCGGCTACCGCTACCCCACCGGCGGCCAGCCCGTCTACCAGGACCTTGACCTCGAGCTTACGGCCGGCACGTCGCTGGCGCTGGTGGGAGCCAACGGCGCGGGCAAGACCACCCTGGTCACCCTGCTGGCCCGGCTGCGTGAACCGTCCGGCGGGCGGATCACCGTGGACGGGATAGACCTGCGCGACCTCGACGCCCGTTCGTGGCAGCGCCAGGTGGCCGTCGTCAACCAGGACTTCGGCCGCTACCCGCTGACCGCACGGGAGAACGTCGCCTTCCGCGACCTGACCGCGGACGGCGTCGCGGAGGGCTTCGACCAGGCGGCGATGGAACGGGCCGCGGCTCAGGCGGGCGCGCTGGACTTCGTCCGCGCCCTGCCGCACGGCTGGGACACCGTGTGCGCTCCCGGGTACCTGGGCGGCACCGACCTGTCCGGCGGCCAGTGGCAGCGGATCGCCCTGGCCCGCGCGCTGTACGCGGCCGAGCGCGGGGCTCGGGTGCTGATCCTCGACGAGCCGACCGCGCAGCTCGACATCCGCGCCGAGGCCGCCTTCTACAACCGGTTCCTCCAGCTCACCTCGGGCCTGACCACGATGGTCATCTCGCACCGGTTCGCCACCGTCCGCAAGGCCGAGCGGATCGCCGTGCTCGACCGGGGACGCATCACCGAACTCGGCACTCACGACGAGCTTGTCGCGGCCGGCGGGACCTACGCCGAGATGTTTTCCCTGCAGGCGGCCCGGTTCGCCGAGGCGGCCCCGAAGGCCGGCAGGGCCGATGGCTAGGGCGGGCCGGCTGATGCGCCAGCTGCGGCGGGCGGACATCCTGTTCGGCACCGCGTGGCGGGCTTCGCCGCTGCTGGCCGCCGAGTGCGTGCTGGCCGCGGTCGGCTCGTCCATGCTGCTGGTCGCCTACCCGCTCGGTTTCCGCGACATCGTGGACGGGGCGCTCGACCATCACACGGCCCGGATCGTGACCGGCCTGATCGTCGTGGCCGTCGCCTTCCCCGGCGGGTGGGTACTCCAGCTGATCGGCAGCGCCCTCAACGCCAAGATGACCGACCTGGGCAACCTGCGGCTGGGCCTGCGGATCGGCACCCTGACGTGCGCCGCTCCGTTCCTCGAGCACTTCGAGCGGCACGACTACCTGACCGAGATCGATGCCCTGCGCGAACGCCGCAGGAACCTGGCCGGCGCGCCCGCCCAGACCCTCGCGATGCTCAGGTCCGCGGTCCAGTTCGTGGGCGTTGCCGTGTTCCTCGCCCTGGTCTGGCCGCCGCTTGTCGTGGTGCCCCTGCTCGCCGTGGCGCCGGCCGTGGCCGACCGGAAGGCGGCCACGATACAGAAGCGCTCCGATGACCACCTGGCCGATCCGCGTCGGCTGCTCGACGACCTGTTCTCGCTGGCCTCCACCGCCGCCCCGGCCAGGGAGCTGCGCACCTTCGGGGTGACCGAGGGCCTGCTCGCCCGGCACAAGAGGCTGGGCGACGAGGTGAACAGGCGCGCGCTGCGCGCCGCGCACGTCGCCGCCCTGACCGAGGCGGCGGGCTGGGTCCTTTACGCGGCCGGCTTCGGCGTCGCGATCGTGGCACTCGTGCTGCGGGCCGCGCACGGCGCCGCCTCCCCGGGTGCCGTCGTCGAGGTCGTCAGCCTGCTGCGCCGCGCGCAGCGGCAGGTCACCGGGGCCAGCACCAGCGCCGGCTCGTTCGCCACCGCGGCGACCACCGCCGACCGGCTGCTCTGGCTCGAGGACTACGTCGCCGAGGTGAAGACGGCCAGCGGCGGGCCCGCGCCGCAGCGTCTGACCGACGGCATCCGCCTTGACCGGGTCGGCTTCACCTACCCCGGCCAGGAGGCCCCGGTGCTCAGCGACGTCTGCCTGACGCTGAGGGCGGGCAGCACGGTCGCCATCGTCGGCGAGAATGGCGCGGGCAAGTCGACCTTGATAAAGCTGCTGACCGGCATGTACCGCCCGACCTCCGGCCGGATCACCGTCGACGGCCAGGACCTGGCGGACATCGCGCCCGAGCAGTGGCGCGCGGCCACGACCGGGGCGTTCCAGGACTTCGTCCGGTTCGCCATGTCGCTCGGCGACGGCGTCGGCGCGGGCGACCTGCCGCGCATCGACGAGCGCGACGCGGTGCTCGACGCGATCCGGCGGGCAGGGGCGGGAGACATGGTCCAGGGCGAAGCGGAGGAAGGGTCCAGTCTCGGCCTCGACACGCTGCTCGGTGCCTACGTGGGCGGTCGGGCGCTGTCCGAGGGGCAGTGGCAGCGGCTGGCCCTGGCCCGCGGCCTGATGCGGGAGCGGCCGCTGCTCGTCGTCCTGGACGAGCCGACCGCCAGCCTGGACGCCCCGAGCGAGGCCGCGCTGTTCGCCAGCTACCGCCAGGCAGCAGAAGGCGGCGCGGCCGGGAGCAGGGACACGGGCACGATCACCGTGCTGGTCTCGCACCGGTTCGGCACGGTCCACATGGCCGACCAGATCATCGTCGTGGACGGCGGCCGGGTTACCGAATCCGGCGACCACGAGTCCCTGATCCGCCAGGGCGGCACGTACGCCGAGCTGTTCGCCTTGCAGGCGGCGGGCTACAGGTAGCGCTAGACCGCCTGGCCGGCGAACTGGGTGTGGTAAAGGTCGGCGTAGAGGCCGCCGGCTGACAGCAGCTCCGCGTGGGTGCCGCGCTCGATGATCTGGCCCGCGTCGACGACCAGGATCTGGTCCGCCTCCCTGATCGTGGACAGGCGGTGGGCGATCACCAAGGAGGTCCGGCCGGCCATCGCCGTCTTCAGCGCGCGCTGGACGGCGACCTCCGACTCCGAGTCCAGGTGCGCGGTTGCCTCGTCGAGGACGATGACCGACGGGGCCTTCAGCAGCAGCCTTGCCAGCGCGACGCGCTGCTTTTCCCCGCCGGACAGGCGGTAGCCCCGGTCGCCGACCACGGTGTCCAGGCCGTCCGGGAGGCTGGCGATCAGGTCCCAGATCTGGGCGGCCTCGCACGCCTCGATCAGCTCGAGTTCGGTCGCCGACGGGCGGGCGTAGGTGAGGTTGGCCCGGATCGTGTCGTGGAACAGGTGCGCGTCCTGGGTGACCACGCCGACCACGTCGTGCAGCGATTCAAGGGTGACGTCCCGCAGGTCGTAGCCGCCGATCCGGACCGAGCCCTCGTTCGGGTCGTACAGGCGGGCGGCGAGGGCGGTGATCGTGGTCTTGCCGGCGCCCGACGGGCCGACCAGCGCGGTCAGCTGGCCGGCCGGGGCGAGGAAGCTCACGTCGTGCAGGACGTCGGTCGAGTCGGCCCGCTCCGGCATGGGGAGCGCTATCGACTCGAGCGAGGCGAGCGACACCTCGCTCGCCGTCGGGTACCTGAACGAGACGTTGTCGAACTCGATCCCAGGTGCCGCCCCATCGTCGGCGGCACTGTCGTCGGCGGCACTGCGCGGCAGGGCCACCGCGTCCGGGCTGTCGGCGATCAGCGGCTTCAGGTCGAGGACCTCGAAGACGCGGTCGAAGCTGACCAGCGCCGTCATCACGCTGATCTGCACGTTGGACAGCTGCGCGATCGGGCCGTAGACCCGCACCAGCAGCTGGGACAGCGCGACGAGCGTGCCGACCTGCAGCACGCCGCGGATGACCAGGCTGCCGCCCAGGCCGTAGACCACCGCGGTCGCGAGCGCCGCGAGCAGGGTCAGCGAGATGAAGAACACCTGGCCGTACATGGACTGGACCACGCCGATGTCGCGCACCCGGCCGGCCCGCTCGGCGAACACCTCGTTCTCCTCGCGGGGGCGGCCGAAGAGCTTGACAAGCATCGCGCCCGCGACGTTGAAGCGCTCGGTCATCGTCGAGCCCATCGCCGCGTCGAGCTGCATCGACTCGCGGGTCAGGCGCTGCAGCCGCCGCCCGACCCTCCTGGCGGGCAGCAGGAACAGCGGGATCAGCACCAGCGCGATGATGCTGACCTCCCAGGACAGGTAGAACATGGTGACGAGGATCGCGCCGACGGTGAGGATGTTGGAGACAATCGAGGACATGGTGGAGGTGATCGCCTGCTGCGCGCCGATCACGTCGCTGTTGAGCCGGGAGACAAGGGACCCGGTCTGCGCCCGGGTGAAGAACGCGATCGGCTGCTGCTGCACGTGGCCGAACACCTCGGTGCGCAGGTCGTAGATCAGCCCCTCGCCGATACGCGCGGAATACCAGCGGATGACGAAGCCGAGGAAAGCGTCGAAGAGCGCGACCGCACCGACCGCGATCGTGATGCCGATCACGATCGCCTCGCTGTGACCGAGGATGCCCTTGTCGATGATCGCCCGCAGCAGCAGGGGGTTGACCACCGTGATCAGCGAGTCCAGCACGGTCGCGATCATGAACAGGGTCAGGTATAGCTTATAGGGCTTGGCGTAGCCGACGATCCTGCGGACCGTGCCAGGCTTGAGCTTCTGCTGCGTTATCGACGGGTCCTGCCTGAGGGACCGCATCATGCCGATGTTTGGCCGCCCGTACATGACCTAGGAAACCTCTCTAGCGGCAGATTTCGTTCCCTTACCGGTCGGGAATGCGATCAGCTAGCAGCGAACTCCCAGGGGCAATCCGGGCGGGGTCCCGGCCTGGCCGGGCCGGCGCCACCTGGGGCCTCGCCGCAGCGACAGCAGGAAAGTCAGCGCTGTACCTTGCTACTGCGGGTTGCGCCGCCGCGACCGCGCAACGTCACGCCGGTTTCTGTCAGGATCCGGTGGACGAAGCCGTACGACCGTCCCGTCGAGGCCGCCAGGGTGCGGATGCTCTCGCCGGAGTCGTACCTCTTGCCGAGGAGCGTCGCCAGCTTGCTGCGATCTACGCCCGTCACCCGCGTTCCCTTTTTTAGGGTCTCGGCCACATGTACCT